>JAYTTL010000102.1:0-7439 GCA_043745325.1 Actinomycetes bacterium | reverse complement strand
GCTCGACCTGCCAGGTGTCGTCATCGCTGTCAAACATGAAGTTCATTCTGAATGACGCCGGCTTCGCGCAAGTAGGCGGTTATGGCTTTCTTGGTTTGAGCGCCGGTAAGAGGCTCTAAGATTTTCTTTTCTTCCTTTTTGGCGTAGACAGAAATGCGCGGAATGATTTTTCCAGCCAAATCAGGACTCATCTCGCCATCATGGTTGACCTCGGTCAGCCTAAAGCCATGTTGTTTGCTGAGTTCGCGAACGTAAGTCAATGTAGAGCGGGCCGGCAGGCAGAAGGACTGCATGGATACGACCACCATCAAGTCTTTTGACGGGTAAAGACCGACTTTGCTCAACTGCTCGGCGGCCATCATGACTTGTATCCTTCAGGCGCATATACCAGGTGAATCTTTTCGCGGTAACGCTTGTCTACGTACACGCTTGGCGCCAGGTCAGCAACCATGTCGGTGTGGGTGGTGGCAACCATTAAGGTGACGCCACACTTGCGCGCTACTTTTTGCAAGTTGAATGCAATCACCTTTGCGGTTTTGCGATCCAAAATTGCCAAAAACTCGTCAGCGAACCATACGCTAGCGTTGGATTCGATGCACTTCGCTAGTCGAAAGCGGTAGCGCTGCCCGTCAGACAGCTCGGACGGTCTACGAATAAACAGATAGGCGTCATTTAGACCAGCCATACCCATAAGGCGAATCGAGTCATTGGTATCTTTGCCAATTTGGTCTATCAGTGGCTTGTTTTCGAGCATGACTAGATCCAGGTCAGCAATAGTCATACCCTCGCTGACCATCTTTTTCGCCAGTTCGCGAAGCAAGACTGACTTGCCGCCGCCGGACTGCCCCGTGATGTACACCACGTCACCCGGAACGATGGTTATGTCCTGGTTGTCGAAAACGACAAACTCCTTGTCGTCTAGACCAAGCCCGAAGGCTTCAGCAATTTCAAGCACGCGCGGGCTTCGCTCTACTTCGGTTTGGAAGCGCTTGTCGATTTGAAATTTCATTTGGCGTTCCACCGATTGAGCGCGTCGGCGAATGTGATGGCCGACGTGTCTTGATGCGCGTACTCGCCGGTTGTCGCGTGCGCCATCAACCGAATGGCAGCCCACACGATCATGCAGCGCGGCAGATGCCAAACAATCCACATGGTAAGTTTTTCTTTCATTTCGCCGCCTTTGGAGCTGACTTTTTGCTCCACTTGATTTCCAGCTCCTGAAACTGAGAAAATCGCTTGACGTTGATGCCAAAGCAGTCGCCCATAAAACGTGCCGCACCCATGTTGGCAATTCGGCGACGATGTGCAAGTCGAGTCGGGATTTCCGAATACATGTGCATGGCGACGTTGCAATGCCACGCCCACGCGAGGTCAGAGTTTTTGGACATGGCAAAGCAAAGCCACTTCATTGCGAGGTAAGTTAAAAAGTTCATATAAGGTTCTTTTTCCAGTAGCAGGAGCCTCGATAAGACCAGCGGTCTTTTGGGGCATACATGCGAAAACCGCAGCCGATAAGACTGTTGGCTGACGCGGGGTTTTGAAAGGTGTCGGTAATCACGCAGACGTAGCCGAGTTTTTTAGCGTGCGCCAAACGAACTCGTATAAGGCGCTTCTGAAGTCCGTTGCCTCGGGCTGGGTCAGAAACGCCAGCTCGACTGAAGTAGCCGACGTTGACCCATTTAAAAGAGCGACGCATTCCGCAATAAGCCACCGGCGTGTCGCCTTGATAGGCGATCCACCAGCAGCCATAAGCGAGAAGATCTGATGGCGTGGCCTCAAAACACTCTCTTTCAAGTGTCATGATTTCATCTGCACGCTCTTGAACGCGCGGGTCAACGCGAACGATGCGGATTGCGTCAGGTGCCATTTATACGGGGTAGCTCAAAGCTCTGACCGCCCACATCTGAGCAGTTGTCGCCTCAGTGATGGCTACCGAACACATGCGCTTGACTTCGGCGTCTTCCGACTCACGTCTCAGGTAGTGCATCTGACTGATGGCTGCCGCAAACGTATCTTTGCAGCGTTCGATTGCCTCCTGGTCTCCCGACTGGAAGCTGGAAACGGCAATTTCGCCAGGGGTAAGCTTGGGTTCGTCGGCTGCGATAAATTCTTTTTTCATATTAATCCTTTATATGTCATTGGTGACTTACTTGAAATTTGCAGCAAAAGTCACGAACGCTTCCGCGCCCAGCTTTCCCGTACTTGCTTCAATCTCCGCCATAAATGAGGCGACAATTCGCTCATCCCTGCCTTTGACTGCCTTAAAACCTATCGCTTTCGCGATAGGGACTTCCTTGTCATCCGCAGTGGCGAAGGCCAGCGCGGTCTCTGCCGCCTGCTTCTCGACTGCCGTGTCGATGTCATCTATGAATGCGCCGGCGTGAATCTCACCTAAGTCTGCCGTTAGAAACGCCAGTTCCTTTTTGTCAAAAATGTCACCCATGTCAAAGTCCAGGTTTTTGAGTTCCTGTATCAGCATGTCGGTATCGAGATTAGAAATAGCAACGCGGTTGTCAGCAAGACGGTAGGCACCCTGTTCGACTTCGGACAGACCCTTGACGACTTCCACCGGCACCTCTGTACGCTTCAGCTTGATTGCGGCAAGACGACGCCCATGACCGGCAAGAATTACGCCTTGCTCATTGACGATAATTGGGTTGCCACGCCAGCCAAACTTCTCGATGGAGTTGGCTATCTTTTCAATCTGCTTGGGTTCATGCAGTTTGACGTTTTGCGGGTACGGAATTACCTTGTCGATGGGCCAGATTTCAATTTTTGTCATATCAGTTTCCTCGAATCAGGGCAATCAACTCAGACATGGATAGCTCTTCCGGGATGTCCTGCTCGCTACTCATTTCGTCGTCGCCGTCGTAGTTGCTTTCGTCGTCGCAGTCCAGACATTGCTCTGGATCATTTAGGCGGTTGTAGCAACTCCTACAGCCTGGATAATTCTTGCCTTTGCAAATCGTCACATCAGGCTCCGGGAGGGCGCTCGGAAATGACCAAGTGCTGATTTGCGTGAACATAAAGATCAAAGGTGTCCCCTTGTTTGACCGTGATTGGCGCGCCGAGCTTTACGCCGTCGCTGTTGACTTTTGAAATGAAGAATGGCGCCGGGTGACCAGTCTCTCCGTGCGAGATAACAACCTTGATGGTCATGTTTTGACTTTCAGAATGTGAACCAGCGCATTGCCGGCATTGGAGAGCGAGTCTTCAGTTTTGAAGCCCTGCTCCTTCATGGTTTTTTCGATCAATTCGGTAACGGTCGCAACGTCGCCGGAAGGCACTTTGAAACGCATGACGGAATGGGTCTGAATGGCTTTGCTGATTGGTGGAGCCGGACTAGGGTCGTCATCCATGCCAAGCTCCAGGTCGTCAAGCTCAATATGGGTGCTGGCGAAGATTGAAGTAAGCTCCGCGTCGGAATACGGCATGTAACTGGCGATGTCATCAATGTCGCCCAGGTCTTCCAGCAAATGAGCGAGTTGCAGCGTGTCGTCCGCTCCATAGCGCCCGTTGTCCACTAAACCAATTTCTTTTGCCTTCTTGTCACTGAGCTTGCCTAGACTATGAATAGGCACCGTTGCTAGTTTTAGACGGATTGCTGACTCGACTCGATGTTGGCCCCCTATGATCTGAAACGAACCGTCAGCAAGTTCACGAACCAGTACTGGCTTGAACATGCCGAAGCGCTTTATAGAGGTATCAATCTTGAATTCGTTAGCCGAACTCACATGATTGGTGTTCCACGGGTTAGCTTTTAGAAGCGCCGGGTCGATGGTCAGTTGGTTATAAGGGGAAATCATGCGTTTGAATGCACCGAAATATGTAAGGAGTAAGTCATCATTGACTTATACTTTACGTCATCTCAACAAATTTGGCAAGTACCAATGGAAATAATCACGATTGCCAGCAATGCCACGCGCGCGAAGCTTCACAACGCCAGTCGAGATGTCAGACTACTGGCGCAAACCTATCTGTCATATTCAGTTGAGGGGTTTGAGCACTCTATGGCGTTCAAGAAAGGCAGTTGGGATGGTCGTAGCAGTTTCCTGGACTTTAAGACGGGCGGCTTTCCGGCTGGATTCGTTCCATTCATGGCTGCCAACTTTCACAAAGCTGGCTATACCGTAAACCTGGTACGCAAGCCACTTCCGCCACCTTTAGGCCCGGAGAATCCCAAAGTTGATGCTTTTCCTGACGACCCGCGCTACAGTTTTCAAATGGATACAGTCAATCGACTACTTAAGCACGGAAGCATGATTGCTCAAATTGCCACCGGCGGTGGCAAGTCTCGGTGTGCAAAGTTGGCTTTCGCCAGACTAAACATGCCAACCCTTTTTCTGACAACCCGCGGCATCCTGATGTACCAGATGAAGGACACATTTGAACGCGATATGGGTATCAGCGTATCGGTTCTGGGTGACGGCCAGTTTGGACACACCATCACCGAGGGCGGTGTCGAGCGTCAAGCTATTAAAAAGATGTCTGTAGGTATGGTACAGACCCTTATCGCGCGCCTTGAAGAAAAGACAGTAGAGGGAGAGGTCGAGCGCATGATGGATGCGCGCGTGAACAAAGAAATCAAGGCGGTTGCTCGTTTGAAGGAGAGCATGAAGGGCAAATCTTGGGCAGACATCAGTCACGCATCCAAGGTGCTAGACAGAAAAATGGAGTCAGAGCGCCCCACCCCAGCTCAAATGATTGCGCTCGCTACGCCCAAAGTCGAGGAACACATGATCGCGCGCCACCAAACCATCAAGGTGCTGTCGATGTTCGGACTGGTAATCCTGGAGGAAGCTCACGAGGCGTCCGGCGGCAGCTACTACGAAATTATGAAGTACTGTGTCAACGCCCATTACCGCCTAGCTCTGACTGCAACCCCATTCATGAAAGATTCTGAAGAGTCGAATATGCGTTTGATGGCGGTTTCCGGCCCGGTCGGTATCAAGATTACGGAAAAGATGCTAATTGACATGGGCATCCTGGCGAAACCCTACTTCAAGATTGAAAAGGTTTTGCAAAAACCCGCCAAGTTGATGAAGCATACGCCTTGGCAATCCGCCTACCGTATCGGCATTGTCGATAACGAATTCAGAAACCGGAAAATCGTGGATCGGGTCAAGATGTTCGCCGACATGGGTCTGTCCTCAATGGTATTGATTCAGCAGACCCGTCATGGCGACATTCTGGTTGAAATGATGCAAAAGGCAGGACTGAATGTCGAATTCATTCAAGGTGAAGATGACCAGATCGGGCGAAAAGAAGCACTGGCGCGTTTAGCCGGCGGCCATATTGATGCCCTGATCGGTACCACCATCCTGGACGTAGGCGTTGATGTGCCAGCGGTCGGTCACGTCTGCCTGGCTGGAGCTGGCAAAGCAGAGGTTGCGATGCGCCAGCGTATCGGCCGTGGACTCAGGGCCAAAAAGAAAGGCCCGAATGTCTGCTTCGTCACCGACTTTTCCGATGACTTCAATACCTACCTCAAAAGCCACGCCTGGCAGCGTCTTGCGATCTTGAAGGCTACTCCCGGTTTCGCTGAAAACATCCTGGAGGCCGGTGAGTTCGATTTCGAGGCACTTGGTCTGTACGAAAACCTCATGGCCGCCTAACGGTCTTTCGTTCTCCTTTTTCAAAGAAACCTACATACTTCTTGTTGGAAACTAAAATATCCGTTAAAGTAAGTCACCGCTGAACTATACTTACCCAAGGATTCCATGCTTCCATTTCTTCCATTTCTTCTAGTCAACTCTTTGATTATCGGCCTAATCATCGTCATGCTGGTCATGACCGCCAATCCTCTTGCAATCTTTGGGCTGATGTTTCTGGTCCAGATGCCTTTCGTAGAGAACGACGAGAGTCATGATGAAGAGCAAGCTCAACCAATGGGTTTCACCGCCAACGTCAAATAGTCTGGCAATTTCAAGAATACTCCTCAATGCCCCCTTAGTGGGGCATTTTTTTTCGTCTGCACTTACACTATAATAAAGTTTGTATATTTTTACATTAAAGAAACAACGTCATTATGATTAAAACACCTACTTCTACATCGCACGAAAGCATAAGGCATTCACTGCTGCTCTCTCTAGCATCCCGCAATAAGCTGAATCGCCTTACAGAGAAATTTCATCTCAACCAGGCTGAAGTAATCCAAACTATTCTTGAAAATATGGATGATGACCTCTACGCAGAAGAGTTCACAGCCGTTCGCGCAGCCAAGCTCTCCAAGCGCAACGGAAAAACAGCGATCTTGGCGAAACTCAAGAATTTGACCACTGAGCAACTTCAGGCGCTCGCCAAGTTGGCTCCAAACATGGAAGTAGAGCTGGAATCACCTACCCTAAACTGACGTGATGTCATTCGGTCTTTTGCAGGGGCCAACATGGTCCGCGTAGGTGGTAGTGAGGTTCCGGGCTTTTTGGCAGGCTCTGGGGCGTTCCTGATGCGCTCGGATTCGTTAAAAGTCACCTTATTTGCAGGTCAACCGTTCGATCTATCGAATTTCCGTAGTTTGCCAGGCTGAAGTGTTTTAGTCCGATGTCCTGGCCCGGTTTGGTGGGTTGACTGGCCCTATAAGGAATGGACTTTTGAAATTCCCCGGATTTCTATAAGGAATGGACTTTTGGAGTCTGGAAGGAGGAAGGCAGGGCCATCAGGTGGGTAGTCAATAGTCTAAGACTATTGACTTTTGGTTAGTGATTAGCTATCACTAACAGTACAGACTACGCTTTAACGGTATGTTCTTCGCTAACTACTCGCTCACTGAATAATTCAACAAACGCGCGTGCCCGGTCATTGTCTGCAAGTGTCATAACGTCACCTTGTTTACCCTTGACTACATCGCAGATTTTCAAATACTTAAGCATCATGCGGGTTGAGCTTGATTGTGTGCCCGCTGTATTGCTTGAGCATGAATAGCGATATTTGAGAGCTTCGACGCTATCGGTTTCAGTGTATTTAATTGCTTTAGACAAGCACACAAGATTAGACCTATTTGAAATTTTGCCCAACTTCACAAGGTTTGCACCGATTGTGCGTGAATAAGGGTCGAGCGGTGAAGCAAGACCGCAACCGATTGCTTCGATTGCTTTGATCATCTTAACGAGAACTTTTACTGCAATGTACTCAGACTTGTTATCTGTATTTTTTGCTTGACGGGCTGACTTGATAACGTCGTTTGCAATTTGCGAAAATGCTTCGCTGGTCATAACAAGATTCAATGCAACGCTGCCCGATTTTGCGTTGTTGATAGCTGTCACTGTGTCAGCAGAGAATTGTTCAATGTTGCGAGCTTGCAGAGCTTGCACAAATTTCATTGTAAAGGTTTCAGTTTGTGCGACTGGTGCAACGGTCGCGACTGGTGCAAGTGTTTTAACTTTTTTTGCTGAAGTGGTTTTTACTGATTTAGTCATTGTGTTACCTATTAGGTTGTTATC
>JAYTTL010000101.1:0-7440 GCA_043745325.1 Actinomycetes bacterium | reverse complement strand
CCGACCCACGCGGTCGGGTGTGTTGCACCCGTTTCGCATTGGTGATGCAAATAGTTTTTCAACTTTTTACACGCACAAGCAACAAAGCCCTATAAAAGAGCAGACGTGAAGGGTAGCCCAGTCACGCTCAAAGAGTCAAAACGGCCCTTGTACTCCTACTTCGCAGAACCAGCCCCACAATCGACTTCGACACGCCGTGAGATTTCGATTCTTGCCACCCTTAAGTGAGTGCCATCGGCGCCGCTAATTTGGTTGTGGGCAGAGATGTCCTCAGTACCTTGTGTACATGATGTACATACAGTACAGTCACGGACATGGGCCAATTATTACAGTACCGATCGATTTCAGCGGCACGAAGTGCGATAAGCGATATTTATAACACCGCAGAGCGACACTTGGCAGTTGCCATTACCCGTGAAAATGATGCACCGGTTGCAGTAATTCGCCAAGATCACCTCAAGAAAGCGCTGCAAGCTCTTTGCCTATTAGAACCACAGGTTCGGTTTTCATCCGATGGGGCGGTAAGCATGTGGCTTGATGGGTTACCAGTAAGTGGACAAGGAGAGAGCTTTGAGGCAGCAGGGGCGGATTTAATCGATTCTTTAAGACAGTACGCCAAAACCTGGATCGAGGATTTGAGGGATTACCCAAACCATATGAACAGATGGGATGTCGTCAATCTTGTCCTGCTGAGCAACGATGACGAGATGCGTGCTTTTCTTTTTGGCGATGATTGATGCGTCTTCCGACCTTCCAAGAGTTGATTCGCTTTGTTCAAATAGAGGGATGGGAAGACAAAGACAAAAGATCAGGGAAGAAAACAGGCGACCACCATCGATATGTATTTACAACCCCCACTGGTGAGCGGCTCTACACTCGGATTTCCCACGGAAAGGGTCAGATTTACAACCCCGATCTTTTTCAACATATCTTGCACGATCAGTTAAGCATCAACGCAGATCAATTTTGGGCAGCCGTAGATCATGGAGTAAAACCAGTTCGTCAATCCCCCGCTTCAATGCAAGTGAGTGGAGCCTTAGATGCAAAATTGGTGCGAAATCTCATCACGAAAGTTAATGTCAGCACAAAACAATTAGAGACAATGACGCAGCCAGAGGCGATAAGCCTGTGGCAGGAGTGGCTCGCATCCAACATCCCGCAAGAAGAGTAGAAACAACTGCTATACATCACGTGAGAGCGCGGTCATTCGTATAGTTCAGTGAATTTGACACTTCTGCAAAATGTAACTGGCGCAGTTGTGTTTACCTCATTAAGTCTTGATGGAGTAGGAAAAGCAATATCAACCTTTCAAGCACCACAATGGTGGGGACTTTTATTCTTAAGTATGGCCTGCAGTGTCTTTGCATTCCTTGGACGGATGTGGGCTATTCGCCGTACTTCGGCCTCGCGCGCCAGTTTGCTTCTTGGCACAGAACCCATCTGGGCTGTAGCGGTGGGGGTAAGTCTCGGCGGGGAAATGCTCTCGGTTATTGGTGGAATCGGTGCGGTTCTTATAGTCGGTGCAACATTCTATGGACAGCGTATTGAAACTGCCCATAGAAGGGGCAGTTTCAATACGCGTTAATACCTTATATGTACACGATCTCACGGTTGTACGGAAGGTCTTAGGTTTCGAATTGATCTATAGCTTGTCTTCAGGATGTTTACGCAAATATTGCACCTTACATAAGGTTAGAAAAGTTATGATGTAAACGCCAATAGTTCCAAACATTAGATAGTTGTCTTTGCTTGTCCAAGCCAAAACCGAAAAAGTAAGAGCAACGATCCCGGCTATGATGTTTAAATATTTCATGGGCAGACCCAGTTAGAAAATGACATCATCGCTGCACTTGCACTCCCGGTGCCTACAAATCCAACTCCAGAGATCAGTCCAAGTGAGAGAATTACTGCCATTAATTTTTCAGGCATTGACAAACTCGTTTCTGTTTTTCAGATCAAATGATGTGAATTCCGGGAACGCTAACCCTTTTGCAATATGTCAGATTTGTGAGTAGTCCTGCCTGTGCATTACTGGTTAATTTCTCAGAGAAAAAGTAAATTTATCCCTTAAGGATTATTAAAGTTAAAAATTGCAATATCAGTTTTGATAAAGTTGTCACCTATGCACATGAGTTCTACCATTATCCCCACCAGGCTAAAAGCCGTTCGAGACACTCTTCTTCGGTCTTATCAAGTTTGGTCTGGTGAGCCAACTCTTCGTGCCACAACCCGACCACCCGCCCCATCATCATTTCCCTGCTCAATCGAAAGCCTATTAATTGATTGATTAGTTCTCGAGCACCTTGGGTCATTTCCCCCTTGCCTTAAGTAGGTACGTGCCAACGCGGTGCCACCAAAGAAAATCATTTCAGAATGTATATCTTGCAGTGCAGTTAAAATATGACTGATTGCGTGATCTCGACGCACTTGCACTTGCGTAGAGGAAAATAATTTTTGCACTTCTGCAGCTTCATTGAAATCAAGCATCTTTCGCCCATTTCTTGAGGCGACTGAAAGCAGTCTCCATGCGTTGCTTCTTTATTAAGTCCCCAAGCTTTTGTTCACTGCTTCGAAAGAATAATGAGCGAGCAGCGTCTTGAGCGATTGTCGCTAAACCTTTAACCAGTTCCGGACGATTAGCCAAGTCCAAAGAAGTTTGTTCGATACTTGTACACCAGCCAGTGGCAAGTTCGGTTTCAATGCGCATTCGCTTTATTGAATCAACATCTCTTTTCACAAAGACAATGCGACCATATGTAGTTGTCAGTGCAGGACGTCTCTTAGGTACGGCGACTACAGCCACTGCCAGAGCACGGGGAATGGCTCCATGAATTCGTGCGGCAGATAGGTGCATTAATGCGACGTCGTTTTTCCCGTAATCGGCCTGACCAATACCTAATGCAAGCGCCTCAATCTCAGGATGCCATTCACCTCCTCGGGAAGCTTCTGGAATATGGGCGTAATAACCGTGCGCCACCTTGAGTAGAACGCCTGCCTCTTCCCATCGCCGAAATTCAGCATGGGGTTGAACATAAATTCCATTAGCATCCTTTGGGCGTAGAACTCCCTGTTTTAATGAAGCTAATGGCGAAGTCATTTCCAAATAGTACAATGAAACATGGCATTTTACCATGTTCTATAACATTATTCACTCACATTCACGGAAATTCATCGTAGTTACCCTCCTAACCACCGCACTCTGAATTAAATGTTGGCCGAGCCGAGGTCCTAGCGGCAACTGCGCAAGCGGGGATCCTGCTCGGCGTCGGTATCTTCATCTTTATTGAGGGGGTTACACGACTCATCAGCCCTCCGGAGATCGCATCAGGGCAACTCGCGATATTTGGAACCATAGAACTCATGGAGTCCACCCCAAGAGGGCTCGACCTGAATTCAGTACGTGCCCATATTCTCGAGCTACCGCACGTGCGTTCTGTCCATGACCTGCATGCAACTCAAATCTCGACTGGATTACCGGTCTTGACCGCACACGTGGTCATCGATGATGAGGGCTTTTACGATGGGCATGCGCCAACTATGCTCGACGAGCTGCAAAAGTGCGTAGCAGAGCATTTTGACGTACAAATAGAACATTCAACTTTTCAATTAGAACGGTTGACACATATCGAGCACGAACACACCACTCACGCCTAAATTGAGAAATAGGTAAAGCGTTGCTGAAATGAGCTACGCGGCTGGCGACACGCAGAAGGCGTTAACACTAAATACAGACCTTGGCATATTCTCACCACAATGAGCATACATATAAGCGCAGCCCCAGGTGAGATAGCCGAGCGAATCCTGCTTCCAGGAGATCCGCTAAGAGCAAAATGGGTCGCCGAGAACTATTTCGAGCAGGTTCATCAGTACACCTCAGTGCGCAATATGTTTGGTTTTACTGGTTTGTATCAGGGTGAGCGAATCTCTGTACAAGGCACAGGGATGGGTTTGCCATCGATTTCGATATATGTCAATGAACTCTTTAATGATTATGGCGTGCAGAGCGCGATTCGCATAGGAACATGTGGTGGTTTATTAGAGAAAACCAAAATAGGCGATGTCATTTTAGCAATGACGGCATCAACAGATTCCAATATCAATCGTAGATTTACAAATGGATTGGACTTTGCGCCACACGCAGATTTCAATCTCTTGCTTGCCGCACACGAAGCTTCCAAAAACCTGCCCAATGTCCATGTTGGTGGCGTTTCATCAATGGATTATTTTTATGACGAGAGCGATGCCGCTCAAAAATTAATTCAACATGGTGTACTTGGTGTTGAAATGGAGGCAAGTCAACTTTATTCAATCGCTGCGCGTAAACAACGACGGGCACTGGCAATTCTGACCGTTTCAGATCATTTAACTACGCACGAGTCTATGGATTCGATATCACGTGAGCAATCATTAAATACAATGGTTGAAATTGCCTTGACGGCTCTCATCAAAGGATAGAGCTCATGAAAACATCAGATTGGTTATTACTTGGCATAGTTTCTTTTGTACTCATTGATTTCGCCATCGGCATGATTATTAATTATCTTAATGAAAAATCTAAGAATGCCCCACTTAGCGCGCAGGCTGCTGAGATATATAACCCAGATGAATACAAAAAGTCCATGGAGTATGGCACTGATAAGTACAACTTCGAGATGCTAACAACGGTTATCAGCACGGTTGTTATTCTCTCGGCAATCATCTTGGGCTGGTTCGCTTTCCTCGACGCACAAATTCGTGAGCGGGTCAGCAATAATTTGCTTGTAACTATCATCTTTGTTGGAGTTTTGATCGTGATTAGTTCTTTGACATCAATTCCTTCGAAGTATTACTCAACTTTTGTCATTGAGGAAAAATATGGCTTCAATAAAACCACAAAAAAGCTCTTTGCCGCCGATGCAATGAAGCAGCTTTTGCTAAGCCTGGTTGTTGGTCTCCCCCTCCTCTACCTCATTGCCTGGATCTATCAAGAAATTGCTAGTCTTTTCTGGTTAGTGGGCTGGTCCTTAGTAGTCATTGTCTCGCTCTTCATGTTTGTTTTCGGAACACGAATCTTCTTGCCTATGTTTAACACATTAAAACCGTTGCCAGATGGTGAGCTTCGTGACGAGATTGAAACGTATTGTAAATCCCAAGGTTTTCCGCTTTCTAAACTATATGAAATGGATGCATCCAAGCGCTCAACTAAGTTAAACGCCTTCTTCTCTGGAATGGGAAAGGTCAAAATCATCGGTCTGTTCGATACGTTGATTGAAAAGTTGACTCTTAAAGAAGTTGTAGCCGTCTTGGCACACGAAGTTGGCCATTACAAACGCAAACATATATACACCATGTTCGCCTTCAGCAATTTGCAAACTCTTATTATGTTTTCATTAATGGGCTGGTTACTCAGTAATCCAAGCCTTTCTAAAGCCCTCGGTTCAGATACTCCAAGTTTTCACTTATCGATTCTGGCTTTCTTTTTACTTTTCACTCCTCTATCAACTCTGCTTGGTTTAATTAATAACTCATTTTCACGCCATAACGAATACCAGGCCGATCAATACTCACTCGATACATACCCAGAGGCAAAAGAACATTTACACTCAGCATTAAAAAAACTATCGGTTGAGTCCTTAAGTAATTTAAATCCTCATCCACTCTATGTCGCCGTTCATTACTCCCACCCGCCGATTCTCGCGCGCTTGGCTAACTTAAAGAAGTAGTTATGAAAGATGCGGTGGAATTGAAATCCCCGCCGCATTTAAAGCCGTGATTGGGGCGCCAAGAGTTGTAGTAAGTGGCAATATGCCGGCCCAGAGTGGTAATTGGACATCTTCTTCATCATCGGATGGCTCTCCTGCTCGCGCTTTCGCTGAAACTTTGTCTAGCATCAGTTCGACAATTAATGTAGCCGCGGCTTCTTTCTTCGTCATTGGACGGCCATAATCCCAAAGCCCGGGAATCAATTTGTTACTGATTTTCTCAAGGGAAAGGAGTTTTTCATTTTCGGTAAGTACTCGTGCTTTTCCAAAAATCATTACTGACTCATAGTTCATTGAAGAGTTAAATGCCGAGCGTGCAACCACAATGGCATTTAATTGGGTGACGGTTACACATAAATCTACTCCCGAAGATATTGTCATCATTATTCGTGAGCCTGTTGAACCATGAATGAGAATCCGATTATTATCGCGGGCAAAACCCATCGGGATTACGAATGGTTGATTTACTTCAGGATCGATGAAACCTACATGGGCTACATATTGACCATCTAGGAGCGATTCGATATCCAAGCGATCATGAACTTCGCGATCGGCGTGGCGTTGCACATGAAACTTCTCGTTTTCACTCACTTGATGAGTCTAATAAAAAGAGGCCCAACCCTTTGCAGGATTGAGCCTCTTAAGTGGTTAACTATTAACGGGGTACTTCGACCTCATCCAAACGAACTGCTTCACCGGATCCTTGTTGATCAAATGGAGTGAAGTCATATTCATCGTAGGCTGCATAAACTGCGGCCTTTGCCTCTTCCGTTGGCTCAACACGAATGTTGCGATAACGGGCAAGACCAGTACCGGCAGGAATCAACTTACCGATGATGACGTTCTCCTTCAGACCGAGCAATGGGTCGCTCTTTTCAGAAAGTGCGGCATCTGTTAATACGCGAGTAGTTTCCTGGAATGATGCAGCTGATAACCATGACTCAGTTGCAAGTGATGCCTTAGTGATACCCATTAACTCTGGGCGACCAGAGGCAGCTTTTCCACCGGAAGTAACTACGCGACGATTTTCATTTTCAAAGCGACCGCGCTCAACGAGTTCACCTGGAAGTAGATCGGCATCTCCGGCTTCAAGCACAGTGATGCGCTTTAGCATTTGACGAACGATTACTTCGATGTGCTTATCGTGAATGCCTACGCCCTGTGAGCGATAAACAGATTGAATCTCATTTACCAAGTGAACTTGTGTCGCACGTGGTCCAAGGATTCGAAGAACTTGTTTTGGATCGATTGCGCCAACGACCATCTTCTGGCCAACATCAACGCGTGTACCCTCTTCTACGAGTAGCTTCTGACGACGAGTGATTGGGTAAGCAACCTCTTCGCCACCGTCATCAGGTGTAACGATAATTTTCTTTCCCTTTGCATCTTCGCGGAATGAGACAACGCCTGCAGTCTCTGCAATCGGTGCAACACCCTTTGGAGTACGCGCTTCGAAAAGCTCAACGATACGTGGAAGACCGTGTGTGATGTCATCTCCAGCAACGCCACCAGTGTGGAAGGTACGCATAGTTAACTGCGTTCCAGGCTCACCAATTGACTGTGCAGCAATGATTCCTACGGCTTCTCCGACTGCAACAAGTTGACCAGCGGCAAGGGAACGGCCATAACAAGCTGCGCACTGCCCGACCTTGCTATCGCAAGTTAGAACTGAGCGAATCTTGACTTCATCAACGCCTGC
>JAYTTL010000100.1:0-2043 GCA_043745325.1 Actinomycetes bacterium | reverse complement strand
CAAATAGATCTTGGAACGTTGGCACAGAGGGTGAGAGCGATGATTCCATTATTAACTCAACCCGACACCGAATTAAAAAATCAATGCTAGCCACACTCATGTTGTCATCCGGCGTGCCGATGCTCAATATGGGCGATGAAGTCAGCCGGTCGCTCAATGGATCAAATAATGCGTACTCACTTCCAATCGATTTATATTTAGAAAGCCAAGCAACATTTAATGGTGGTTGGGCATTGCCGTGGGAGCTAGATTTAAAGGCACAAGATGTATTAGCCACCGTACAAACACTTGCTCAGATTCGTGGGACTTATTTAGCTAATGTTGCATCCGAGTTTTATACGGGCAGGATTGATCAAGGAACCAGTCGTAAAGATATTGCTTGGTTTTCTCTTAGTGGCCGCGAAATGAGCGATA
The DNA here is from genome assembly GCA_043745325.1 of Actinomycetes bacterium. Taxonomy (GTDB): domain Bacteria; phylum Actinomycetota; class Actinomycetes; order Nanopelagicales; family Nanopelagicaceae; genus Planktophila. The sequence goes on along the minus strand of JAYTTL010000100.1, from coordinate 1,629 downwards.
ATCATTGGGCAGATGAAGAAAAACGAAGCATCACAGTCTTTGTCGAAGCCGATCCAAAGCGTGGGCTGCTGATGTTAATGAACTCTTCAACGCAGGATACGGTTTTTACCCTGCCTGATGAACAATGGGGTGAAACCTTCAGATGCATATTCGATGCAGCTCAAGATGTAGCGACATATGAGCCGATAATTGCGACATCGCGCGCAAAGATTTCAGTCGCCGCCCACAGTGTTCAGGTCTGGCTCGTTTCTCGTACTAGGCAGTAGTCGGTAAAATTTGTAACTATGTTGGCACTCATCGCACCTGGCCAAGGTTCACAAACCTCAGGAATGCTCACTTCATGGATCAAAGATCCAGCGCTACACAATTTATTGAAACAATGGTCTACCGATATTGATTTAGATTTATTGCGTTTGGGAACAACTGCCGAAGCCAATGAGATTAAAGATACGGCCAATGCCCAGCCACTCATTGTTGCAACCTCTTTGTTGACATTCCACGCACTTGGAATAAAAAACGTTGCAATCATTTCGGGACACTCCGTGGGAGAGTTAGCCGCGGCTTCAATATGCGGTGCAATTACTGATACTGATGCGTTGCGGCTCGTGCGAGCGCGTGGAATCGAGATGGCCAATGCGGCCGCGCTCCTACCTACTGGAATGTCGGCAGTCTTAGGCGGAAATCGCGCGCAAGTACTAACTGCGATTGAGAGTTTGGGATTGGTAGCGGCAAATGAAAATGGTGGCGGACAGATTGTTGCCGCTGGAGATTTAACGGCTCTGGCACACCTCGGTGAAAACCCGCCAAACGGTTCGCGGGTGAGAGCCTTGGCTGTGGCCGGTGCCTTTCACACCACATATATGGCAACTGCCATAGCGCCTCTCGTTGCGCTGGCCGCGACTATTTCAACAACAGTGCCAGTAATCCCCGTAGTATCTAATAAAGATGGCGCCGTTATTAATCAGGCCGATGAGATTCTGGCGCGCATTGTCAATCAAATTACCCATCCAGTTCGATGGGATTTGTGTATGGAGAGATTTACATCAATCGGAGTAACGGGTGTCATTGAACTAGCACCTGCCGGAACTCTGGTTGGCTTGCTCAAGCGGGCAGCGCCTGAGATTGAAAGCTTCGCACTCAAAAGTTCAGCCGATCTTGAAGCCGCGCGAGAATTCGCAGAAAGGCACGCTTGAACATAAAACTGCCACCAATGGTCAATAGCCAGATTCTTTCAGTGGGTTCGTACCGACCAAAGCGCATCGTTGCCAATAGCGAAATTGCCGAGCGCATTGATTCCAGTGATGAGTGGATCCAACAACGTACCGGAATTCAAAGTCGGCGAATTGCTGGCGCGGATGAAACGGTAATTACCATGGCACAGGCCGCGTGCGAAATGGCGCTCAAGCGGGCGAAGTTAACAATGGCCGATGTTGATACTCTCATTCTTGCCACAATTACCTATCCTTTTCAAGCACCCAGTGCGGCAAGTGAATTAATTAACGTACTTGGTAATCCGAAGGCTGCCGCCTTTGATATCAGCGCCGCATGCGCAGGATTTTGTTATGGCGTGGCAATGGCAAGTGATCTAGTGCGGGCAGGATCATCTAGACGAGTTTTAGTTGTCGGCGT
>JAYTTL010000099.1:0-2046 GCA_043745325.1 Actinomycetes bacterium | reverse complement strand
GTTGAACCGACCCTCCTTGCGTCGGGAGAAAGAATTGTATCTTTCAAATATAAATATTTAAGCTCAATAATTATGAAAAAAAAATGTAATACTGAATGATGCTTCAACTGAAGCATTACAGCAATTAATCAAAACAGGAACAGCTCTCAATTATGCTCCTGCCTCGATTCGAAGTTATCACCGCGAGGTGAGATTTTTCTTAGAGTTTTACCATGACCTTCCACCACTGGAAATTAAAACTCAACATGTAATCGATTACTTTTATTTTCTCAGAACAGAGTATAATGTAAAGTGGCGGAAGGTACACATGTCGGCACAAAGTATTCGTTTTTTATATGTTCGTGTAATTGGTCTTCCATTTAAAATTCCTAAATCCATTTATCCCCGTAAGGAATACAAGCTTCCATCGGTGATGAGCCGAGAGGAGGTGCAACAGGTGTTTGCTGGTTGTCTCAAAGAGAAAGGTAAATTAATGTTGCAACTAATTTATTCCAGCGGCTTGCGCTTGCAGGAGATGATCAATCTTTCTCCGTATGATCTTGATTCGAAAAATCTGCGCATCAAAGTTCGGTCATCAAAAGGGAATCGTGATCGGTACACAATTTTGTCTCCGCAATTAATAATTCCATTGCGCAATTACTGGTTAACACATCAAAACAAGGAGTTTCTTTTCGCCGGACAAAATAAAAAGTCACCCATGAGCGCACGGGCTGTACAGTGGAATATGGAAGTGGCTTTGAAACGTGCAGGGATTGAAAGTGACTACAGCATTCACACACTCCGCCACAGTTTTGCGACTCATTTGCTGGAAGCAGGAACAGATTTACACACGATTAAAGAATTACTCGGCCACCAGAACATCGAAACCTCAATGGTGTATCTGCATCTGAGTACAAAACGTATCAGCAAAATAGTTAGTCCGCTCGACTGGTCTGAAAAAATTCCTTCAGAGTTAGAAGCAAAGTAATGTTGGCCACCGTTCAGTCGTTGCTTCTCTTACTGGAGAAAGAACGACGAGGCGATTCAATCGGGAACCCTTACACAAGAAGCGTGTTTCATCGTCTAAAAAATTGCCGCACGCATGCAGGCGGTTATCGTAAGCTTCAATGCGACAATCAGGAATGTAACCAGGATCATTTTCTATACAACAGTTGCGGCAACCGTCATTGTCCGCAGTGTGGTGCCGCTCGTACCCTTGACTGGATACAACAACGTTCAATGGAAGTTCTTCCTTGCAATTATTATCACGTTGTGTTCACTCTTCCGCATGAGTTAAATGCGTTGGTGATGGGCAATCGCAAAGTATTATTAGATCTGCTGATAAAATCATCCAAATATGCGTTGATGAAATTATCATCCGATGAACAATGGCTTGGCGGATCACCGGCGATCATCTCTGTGCTACATACCTGGGGACAAACGCTCAGTTTTCATCCACATGTACATTGCATCGTTAGCGATGGAGGAGTTGATAAGAATGGTCAATGGAAAAAATCCAAACGAACAAGCGGTCAATTTCTTTTTCCGATACGGATGTTACAACAAATCTATCGTGGATATTTTCTTCAAAAGTTGTATGAACTAATAAAACTGAAGAAGATAAAAATAGAAGGAATTAGCATTAAAGAGTTGTTCAGGAATCTGAAAAGTAAATCATGGGTGATTGATGTGCGACCTACGATGAAAGATCCCTCACAAGTTTTGGAATATCTGGGACGCTACACTCGAAAAGTAGCGATAAGTAATCATCGGATCAAACGACTCGAAGAAGATGGAACCATTCATTTTCAATTCAAAGATTACTCAGATAAAGGCAGAAAAAAAATGATGCGACTCAGTGGCCAGGAGTTTCTACGAAGATTCGAGCACCATATTCTTCCGAAAGGTTTTGTAAAAGTACGTTTCAGTGGATGTTGGTGCAACAGGAATAAAAGTGAAAGACTCTCTGCTATTCGAAAACAATTGAAGTTGTCTCCGCTACGTCCATCCGTAAAACAAACAGCACAGGTTCTACTCAGTGAACATTATGGAAGTGATATTACACTC
>JAYTTL010000098.1:0-7485 GCA_043745325.1 Actinomycetes bacterium | reverse complement strand
AACTTCAACAGATTAAGCCGTATTACACTTTCCCCGATTCACTAGATGTCGATCGATATATGGTTAACGGCGTAAAGCGCGACACTGTCGTAGCTGTGCGCGAATTAAATATCGCTGGCAATCCATCGCGTAATTGGATTAATGACCACCTTGTTTACACCCATGGTTTTGGTTTCGTTGCCGCATTTGGAAATACGCGCGATGCCGATGGAAAGCCATCTTTTGCCGTTGGCGACCTGCCTCCGACGAAGGGGCTGGGCGAATTCGAACCACGCATTTACTTTGGCGAAAATGTTCCCGATTATTCGATTATCGGTGGAGTAAAGACTGACACGCCCGTTGAGTTCGATTATCCAGATGATGCATCAGCTAACGGCCAAAAGAACTTTACCTATACAGGAACTGGTGGAGTCCCTGTTGGCTCACTCATGAACAAAATAGTTTTCGCACTCAAATATCAAGAGCAACGCATCTTGCTCTCATCCCTCATTAACAAAGATTCAAAGATTCTTTTCGAGCGCCATCCTCGCGATCGTGTTGCAAAAGTTGCCCCATGGTTAACTCTCGATGGAGATCCATATCCAGCCGTTGTAGATGGAAAGGTTTTATGGATTATCGACGGTTATACGACCAGCGCTGGCTATCCATACTCAAAGCAGACATCACTTGCTAGTGCCACTTCTGATGCATTAACAGCCAATTCATCGGCTGTAACCGCACAGGGTAATCAAAATATTAACTACATACGCAACTCCGTCAAGGCGACCGTTGATGCCTATGACGGAACCGTTACTTTGTATCAATGGGATGAAAAAGATCCAGTTCTTGCAACATGGAGCAAAGCCTTCCCTGGCACTATTACACCTAAGTCAAAAATTTCGAAAGATCTCATGTCGCATATTCGCTATCCAGAGGATTTGTTCCGTGTCCAACGTGAAATTCTTTCGGCGTATCACGTAAAGACGGCCGCTGCGTTTTATGGTGGTCAGGATTTCTGGCGAGTACCGCGTGACCCATCAACTTTTGGAGCTAACGCAAGTGCACAGCCTCCTTACTACTTAACTCTGCAGATGCCAGGTGAGGCAAAGCCAGAGTTTGCAATGACGACACCTTTTGTTCCACGCGGCGGTCGTGAAAACCTATCTGCATTCGCCGTTGTTAACTCAGATGCTGGACCTAATTACGGCAAAATTACGGTCTTGCAACTGCCGCGAAGTACAAACGTTGCCGGACCTTCACAAGTTGCATCAAACTTTGAAGCTAAGCCTGAAGTCGCAAACTCGTTATCACTATTGCGCCAAGGTGGTTCAGATGTTGTGCTTGGTAACTTGTTAACTCTTCCAGTTGGTGGCGGTTTACTTTATGTTCAACCGGTCTATGTGCGAGCAACTTCAAATGCCGCTGCGTATCCACTATTACAAAAGGTGCTCGTTTCATTCGGTGATCAAATCGGTTATGACGACACGTTAAAGGGAGCACTCGATCAAGTATTCGGTGGAAACTCCGGAACAACGACTCCCCCAGGTGGTACAACGCCAACGACAGGCACCACAAATAACTCTCTTGCTAGCGCGCTTGCAAGTGCAAAGGCGGCCTTAGCCGATGGTCAGGCCGCTCTTGCTAAGGGCGACTTCGCTGCATACGGCCGAGCCCAAGATCGATTGAAATCTGCGATAGCTGCGGCGATAGCTGCGCAGACAAAGAAATAGAAATCTATTCAATAAAATATCTGAGCGTTAAATATCTCAAAAAGTCAACCAATATCTCCAAAAAGATAGTGTTTGGTAAAGGCCAGATTCACCGTTTTTTCAACGTGGATTTGGTCTTTACCTATTTAAACGCCTAAGATTGTGCGTACCGACGCGGGGTGGAGCAGCTCGGTAGCTCGCTGGGCTCATAACCCAGAGGTCGTAGGTTCAAATCCTGCCCCCGCTACTAAAACAAAGAGATCGAAAATCTCGCAGTGGATTGCTAGGAAATTTGTGTTTTGTAAAATTTCTTCGCTTCTCCATTTGCGAGATTTTCGCGTTTCAAAGCATTAAGGAGATTTTGGATTAGGTGTGATACGGTATGTCAAGTCAACTATACTTAAGGCAGATTGCATAGAATGTTCATTAGAGATAAACACAATACCGTTGAGAATACGGTACGCCAGGTGCGAACCTCCCTTAATCTCACACAAGAGGAGCTCGCACTTCGAGTTGACGCGACGCGACAGACAATTATTTCAATTGAAAAAGGTAATTATGTACCAAGTGTCTTACTGGCTCTCAAAATGTCGGCAGCTCTAGGAAGAAGGGTGGATGATCTTTTTAAGATTGAAAACCATGAAAAAATATAGGGCTGCCTTAGATTTTATTCTCATATTGAGTTTGGCTGTTGTCTGCGCTCTAGCTCTTGCCCCCAAGAGTTTTGTGATGCCGAATTCTGCGCAAATGCTCATCCTGACGGTACTCCTTGGGTTTATAGCTACCTTTTTAGTGCTTCTGTGGCGTGAAAATCCTCATGATGAGCGTGAGGCAGTAAATCAATCCTCAGCAAGCCGTGAGGCCTATGTCGTTGGAGCCGTTGTATTGACCATTGCTCTAATCATTCGGAGCGTTCAGCACCAGATTGACCCAGCGGTGCCACTTGCACTCTTAGCAATGATCTCAACAAAGGTGTTCATTCAACGGATGATGGATAATAAATAATCAATGTAAAGTCAACTTGACATTTTCGTAGGCTTCTTTTAGAGTAAGAACACACCAAAGAGAGAGAAAAGGTTGATAAAAATGAACAAGAAATCACTTACAGCGTTGTCTGTGGCGATACTGGTTTTAGCCGGAGGCGCGAGCGCATATTCCGCAGAGCCCTCCCCTAAGAGCACTCAAGCATCTAAAGAGGCCATGAAGAAGGCTGAAATGAAAAAGGCCGAGGCCATGAAGAAGGCTGAAATGAAAAAGGCTGAGGCAATGAAGAAAGATGCAGCCAAGATGGGAATGATCAAAGGCTCTTACTCCGACTATGACGCCTCAAAGCTTTCCAATGCCGAGCATGGAACCGTGATTCTAAATTTCAGTGCCTCTTGGTGTGAAACATGCATAGCAGCCGACAAGAACTTCAAGTCCACAACTCCCCCAGATGGCCTCACACTACTTAAAGTCGATTATGACAACTCGACTGAACTCAAAAGAAAGTACGGGGTAACCATCCAGCACACTTTTGTTCAGGTGGACAAGACTGGCAAACTAATTAAAAAATGGTACGGTTCTAATTCATACGACGAACTACTTTCCCACAAGTCCTAGAGATTAATCGGGACTGAAATGCTTTTACTTTTAACTTCGTTTCTTGCGGGAATCCTGACAGTTTTTGCGCCATGCGTTTTGATTTTGCTTCCGGTCATTGTAGGCAGTTCAATGATTGCAGATGCTGATCAAAAGCTAGATCGAAAAAAACCCTACATTATTTCGATAAGTCTTGGCATTTCAGTTCTACTCTTTACCCTAATTCTCAAAGCCAGCACAGTCCTCATTGGTGTTAATCCACAAATATGGAAATCAGTATCCGGATTTATCGTCATAATTCTTGGAGTCAGTCTCCTATTCCCTCTTCTTTGGGCAAGAATTAGTGCAACAATTGGTCTGGAGAATAACTCAAATAAACTTCTTGGCCGTGCCTCAAAAAAATCCGGCATTCTTGGATACATTCTTACTGGCGCAGCCCTTGGACCAGTCTTCTCAGCTTGCAGTCCAATCTACGCACTGATTTTAGCAACCATCCTTCCCGTCAATATCGCTTTGGGTCTGGTTTATATGACGCTATATGCTGCAGGGCTCTCACTGGCATTATTGGTAATTTCACTAGCCGGCCGCCGTCTTACCAAGAAACTAAACTGGGCCGTCACACCTAACGGTTGGTTTCGACGATTTTTGGCAATTTTATTGATTTTAGTTGGAGTTTTTGTCATAACTGGGTTTGATAAAAAAATTCAAGCTTGGGCACTCATAAACATACCGTTTAGTAGTACCGTGATTGAGGATAAATTTCTCTAAACTGTCGCAGTTAATTCTGGCATCACAACTAATGCTTTCACATCCGGAGGGTAAAATGATTGCTGAAGAAGTTATTGAAAACGTAACAGTTTATAGTTCTACAACATGTAGTTCTTGCCGAGTTTTGATAAAATGGCTGGACAGCGAGAACGTTGCCTATTCGAAAGTCTTGACCGATGAGAGTGACGAAGCGATGGCAAAATTTATAAAAATCAATGAAGGGGTTCTCTCCGTTCCATTTACAGTAATACGCCTTAGTTCTGGCTCTGAGATAAAGATTCATGGTTTTCAAAAATCAAAACTAAAAAAATCTCTAGGGCTCTAACTCTGAATTCCTAATAGAATATTGATATCTCAAAATTGACTTATCAGAGATTTAAAACAAATATAAGGGTATGAAGAATCGAAGAGTTTTAACATTGGCAGCAATTATTGGGACCGTATTCATTCTCGTCCTTAGCGGATGCTCTCAATCTTCAAAGCCATCAACTGATCCCACTCCGACTCCAGAGCCCTCTTCGACGGTGAGTACACAGGCACTTGCTCAGTATTGGGTCGCTGATACTGCACGAGGGTTGCGCCTGTATCGCGAGTTTGTGCGAATTGATTCAACGCCAGATGCAATCACCGCTGCCCTGCGACAACTTGTTTCGCAGAAACCAATTGATTCTGATTATGCATCTCTCTGGCCGAAAGGCACAACGATAAATTCAGTAACAATCCAAGGAGATTCCGCAATAGTTGACTTGACCTTTCCTAAACTCAATCTCGGTGGTGAAGCAGAGTCTTTGGCCATTGCTCAGTTGGTTTGGACAGCTACTGCGGCCAACACCGCAGTTAAAAAGATTTCACTAACCGTTGATGGTAAAAAAGTTGAGTCATTAGCGGGCCATGTGGATGCCACTAAAGCTTTCACGCGTGATCTCACATATAAAGTTCTCGCACCCATTTGGATTACATCACCAACAGAAAATCAATCCGTGGCCGCAGAAGGATTTACTCTCAGCGGAATGGCATCGACCTTTGAAGCTAACGTTGCATGGAAAGTAATCAAAGATGGCGTTGTGATTAAGCAGGGATCTACAACTGCATTAGAGGCGGCCCCAGCATGGAAACCTTGGAGCGTTGCAATTCCTGGTCTTGCCCCAGGCACTTACCAATTTTTAGCGATGGAGTATTCAGCTAAAGATGGATCCCTCGTTGCACAAGATACGAAGAACATTGTAATTAAATAATTATTTGATGCGCAGAGAGTTTGTGACGACAAAGAGCGATGACAAGGCCATAGCGGCAGCGGCATATATTGGACGTAGTAAACCCAAAGCAGCAATTGGTAAACCGATAACGTTATATACGAGCGCCCATCCCATATTTAAATAAATAATGCGTAAAGTTTTCTTAGATAGTTTGAGCGCATCGATAACACTTCCAAGTCCAGAGTTCATTAACGTAATATCGGCACTTGAAATCGCTGTGTCGGTTCCAGTTCCCATGGCCATACTTAAATCAGCGGCCGTTAAGGCCGCAGCGTCGTTGATGCCATCGCCGATCATCAAGACGCAATGGCCTTCTGATTTTAACTGCTCGACAAACTTCAACTTTGTTTCCGGTAGCGCCGTTGAAATAACATGTTCGGCATCGATACCAACCTTTGATGCAACAGAGGCAGCGACTTCGGCGCTATCCCCCGTTACTAACCATGGAGTAATTCCCATATCGCGCAATGTTGAAACCGTGGTTCCCGCATCTTCCTTTAACTCATCGCCAACAGCAAAGACGGCTAACGCAACGCCATCCCAAGCAAGGACCGCAACGGTAAGTCCGGCTGCCTGCCCACGTGCGATTGCCGCACTCACCTCAGGATGAAAATCAGTTGAACTATGCGCAACTGCCGCAGGTGAGCCAATCAATACCACGGGTGACTGTGTGCCTAGATCTACTCGGCCAGCCGCACCTGCACCAGGGGTGACGGCATAATCACTTACATCCAAATTCGACGCACCTTTTCCAAGTGCATATCTTGTAATTGCAAGAGCGACCGGATGTGAGTTTGGAGTTTCAATGGCCAGCGCGCTTGAGAAAATTGTTGCATTCGTAATGAGTGAGGCAAATGAACTACCAAGGGCTACGCCAGCCGATAGTGACACCGTGCTCTCAAGTACATTCATTGAGCCTTGTGTCAACGTTCCAGTTTTATCAAATACAACGGTATCGACGGTACGAGCAACCTCTAAGACACGTGGTTCGCGCAACACGATTCCGCGTTGGGCTCCACGCCCTGATGCGACTAATAAAGCAACTGGAGTGGCAAGACCTAAAGCACATGGACATGCAATTACTAAGACGGTAATGGCGATTGAAATGGATTTAGTTAATGTGTGATCGGTGTAGTACCAACCGAGAAATGTTGCAATTGCTAAAAGCGTAACAATGGGTACAAAGACTGAGCTAATGCGGTCGGCAAGACGTTGAATCGGCGCCTTAGTACCTTGGGCGCTAATTACCATTGCAGTAATTCGAGCTAGCTCGGTATCACTACCAATTCGTGTGGCTCGTACAATTAAACGTCCATTGTGATTGACCGATGCGCCTACAACTTTCGATCCTGGCTTGACATCGATGGGCTTTGATTCACCCGTCAACATTGAGTTATCAACGGCGCTTTCACCTTTAATAACGATTCCATCGGTTGCAATGCGATCACCTGGACGTACTTCAAACTCATCACCAATACGCAACTGCTCAATGGGAATAATCACTGGCAAACCGTCACGAATAATCGTTACCTCTTTACTGCCGAGGGCTAGAAGAGACGAGAGTGCGGCGCCGGCGCGTGACTTTGCCCGTGTTTCTAAGTAGCGACCGAGAATGACGAAAAAGAGGACTCCGGCTGCAACTTCGGTGTAGACATCTCCTTCACCTGTTGAGTTAGCGTAAATAGACCAACTAAAGGCGGCTAACGAGCCAAGTGAAATTAAATTATCCATCGTTGGATGTTTCAGATTGCGCAAGGCAGCACGGTGAATCGGCCACGCAACTAATAAAACAACGGGCGCACTTAATGCAATAACAAGCCACGCCGTTGGCGAATATAAAGGATACGGAAAAGAAAAATAATCCAACGTTTCATGAATTCGCATATCGATGCTGTGGTGCCAACTCATGACCATAGATATCGTCACGGCTGGAACTGCAAAAATAAAGGCAAAAAATACGGCCCGCGCTGATTTTTTACTATGTAACGTTATCGATTGGCCATCCGCTAAAAGCGCGGCTTTATAGCCAGCTTTTTCAACTACTTTTACTAAATCTTTGATATCAATATCCGATGGAGCCAGAATATGGGCAGTCTCCGTTGCAAAGTTAATGGTTGCACTCACGCCATCGATGGAATTTAACGCCTTTTCAACGGTATTAACACAAGAAGAGCAGGTCATTCCCTCAATCG
>JAYTTL010000097.1:0-7520 GCA_043745325.1 Actinomycetes bacterium | reverse complement strand
TAGTCGCGACATTCGTTCACTGCTCGGCGAGCGACTATCCTGACCATGACCATGTTGAAGTTATAAAAGCATGGCACTTAGCTAGAGGTTTTAACGATGTCGGATATCACTTCTTTATACGTAGAAACGGCGACTTGCAGTTAGGCAGACCTACTACTAAAATACCTGCCGCTCAGCTTGGGCACAACACAGGAACACTGGCTATATGCTTGCACGGTTTAAATGAGTTCTCCGAAGAGCAGTTTATAACGCTTAGAACTCTGTGCAACCAAATCAACGATGAGTACGACGGAAACATGCGCTTTAGAGGACACAAGGAAGTAGACCCCGGCAGACTGTGCCCTGTCTATGACTATAAGAAAGTTTTAAATCTAGATGAGAACGGTCATATAAGGAAGACAGTATGAAAATAGAGCCTAATTTAGATATACTAGAAAGATTTTTCTATCCTATTCTTAGGAATATATACGTCGGCAAACCGGATAGAGCCGCTCTAAAAAGATTGCACGAGGGTTAGCTATGTCAGTGACTGAGGCAGACTTCACTATTGATTTCCCGGAAATCGCTAAAGATGTAGAGTCAGCTCCAGTCAAACGTAAACTAATTGAGCCAGTGGCAGCCGCTAACAAAGCGGTGAAACGCAATGCTAGACGGTATAGTGGTGAAAAACTAGCTCAAAAACATGGCGATGACATACCGGTGACAGCTCCAGTAGCGGCTTTTATAGCCTTTGAGAAAAGATTTACCCGAGCTGTATTTAGTATCTTGCACTACCTTGGTCAATGGTGGTGACTGCGACCATTATGCAACGAGTGTCTGCCAGCTACCGCCAAGGATAAGGTCTTGAATCTTAACTTTGTTCTTCAAGGACTTAACTATTTCTAAGTCTATAGTACCCTTACAAACAATATCTGTGTAGCAGACGTGCTTAGTTTGACCAATCCGGTGGGCTCTGTCTTCAGCCTGCTGGCGCTTCTCTATGTCGTAATCACTGCTGTAGAATATAACATTACTCGCCTCAGTCAGGGTCAGTCCAAAGCCTGCGGTAGAAGGGTTCCCAACGAAGAATCTACAAGGGTCTTCAGGGTCTTGAAAACGTGTCTTAGCTTCTTCTCTATCGTCATCGCTTGTATCTCCGTAGTAAGTTACCACTGTCTCTTTACCGTACTCGTCAGCAAGAGCCTTAGACACAAGATTTATGCAGTACCTAAAGTTACTAAAAATTATTGTCTTGCCGCTCGACTCTTCGATGATTTCAAATAGCGCAGCTAAGCGCGGGTCTTCTTCAGATACTTTATGAGGCACACCCTTCTCATCAATAATAAAATTACAAGCTATTTGCTGGAGTTTCATAAGCTTAGCTATCATTGCTGTAACAGTTATTTCTTTAGAGTTATTTATCTCAGTAATACAGTGCTGTTTCATACTGGCATACGATGCCTGCTGATGACTGTTTAAATCTATCATTCGAGAAGGCATGTAAATCTTCTCCGGCAAGTCTATACATTCAGACTTAGTTAATCTATAGCTGAACGGCGATATTCGCTTTTTCAATTCCTCTACGTTTTTATAACCTACAATTTTATCGAAGTGTCGCCCATTATTTAAGGTCTGCTGAACGACGTTAGCGTAGGTCGCCCTAAACGCATAGAAACTGTTATAGCCTAGTATCCTCGGGTCGAGGAAATAAAACATCGAGTATAAATCAAGCGGCGAGTTTGTGACAGGTGTACCTGTCAGTATTCTCCTGTAACCCGCTGCCCTAGTGTATTTGATGATGCTCTTAGTTCTAGCAGCTTTGATATTCTTTATCTTGGTAGCCTCATCGACGACCACCATGCATTTACCATCTAACCCTACGAAGTCTTTAGCATAAGACAAAATCTTCTCACTGCTAAAGGCTTCTGTGTTTACCAGAAATAATTTAAGTCGTCCTGTCGCATCGACTAGAAGCTTAACTAGATTTTCTTTTTCCCTAGCGTTAGGCATAGATTTCCAGTATCCGATAATTGCATTCTCGCTCTCTGGCAAATGCTTATCAATTTCAGCAAGCCAATTTAAGTACACGCCTTTAGGAGCGACGACCATCGCTCTATCTATTTTATCTTCGGCATATAAATTAAAAATATTATCAAGAGTTATTTTCGTTTTACCTGTGCCCATCTCAAGAAGCAGCGCATAGTTGTGCTGGTCCTTGCACATTTTCAAAACATCAATCTGATGTTTCATTGGTCTAGTCTTAAATTTTGCTAATGTCATTGTGAATATTCACTATCTATGGTAGCCTATATCTTATGGAGCAGCAAGCTAAAAAATTGGTATCTATTGATATCGAGACATACGACCCTCAGCTTACTGACAAAGGACCGGGCGCAATCGCAGGCAACGGCGAGATTCTAGGAATATCCGTATGTAGCTACGGAGGTGAGCCTAAGTTCTTTCATTACCAGTGCTGGAAAGATGATTATAGCAAATTTAAAAGATTCTTAGAGGCAATATTTGAACACCCTCTTATCGGCGCAAATATTAATTACGATTTAGAGTGGATATATAAGACCTTTGGAACCCTGCCCAAAGATAAAACACTTGATATACAGGTAGCAGAAAGATTACTTGACGAACATGTTCGCTCTGTGAGCCTAGAGAATCTCGCTAGAAAGTATTTAGATGTAGGTAAAAACGAAGAGCCTCTCTTGAGAGAAGCGCATAGACTAGGTATAGACCCTAAGAATATAAAAAAAGATATGCGCGTTATCAATCCTCAATCGTTGAGAGACTACGCACTTGAGGATAGCCGCTTGCCGCTAGTAATATTTCAAAAGCAACAGAGGCTACTAAAAGAACTAGATTTATGGGAACTGTTTTTACTTGAAACTGACGTATTGCGTATCGCACTAGACATGAGGCTCAAAGGAATAAAGTTTGACAAAGATGCTGCTGTAAGGAATATAAAATCCACTGAGATTGAACAAGCGGGCTCGGCGGCAAGACTAGCATCGCTAAATGCCGGTGAAGCAGTGAATCCTAGTGCAGCTAAATCTATTGAAAAAGCATTTATCAAAAGTGGACTTGATTATCAGCGAACAGATAAGGGAAATCCTACATTCACTAAAGCAGGACTTGCCGCGATTAATCACCCCCTACCTAAAGAGATACTAAACTATCGCCGATTGTCTAAGACGCTGGAGTTCTTAAATAGCTATGTTAATGACTACGAAATCGACGGTAGAATACATGCGCAGTTTCATGCTTTTAAGTCTGATGAGAACGGTACAATCACTGGTAGATTTTCTTCCAGTAGACCGAACTTACAACAGGTAACAAAGAAAGGTACTTTAAGAAGTATGTTCTTACCAAACGCTGGGCACGTCTGGGTTTCATTCGACTATAGTCAGCAAGAACCTAGACTAATGGCGCATTTTATTATAGATAGAAAATTAGAAGGTTGGCAGAAAGTTAGAGATGCTTATAGGGATAATCCTGATTTGGACTTTTACGTGTTTAGTGCAGAATCAGCAGGGGTTTCGAGAGACACCGGGAAAATTATTGTGCTTGCTACTGCTTACGGGCGCGGTATTGCTAATACGGCTATTGCACTAAATAAAACTTTAGAAGAAGCTAAAACGATTAGACAAAGCGTCTTCTCTCAAATACCACTACAGCCTTTGTCGTGGGCATTGCAGAACGAAGCGAGTAGCAATGGCTACATTACTACTTATTTAAAGCGTAGATGCCGCTTCAATAAGTTTGAGCATAAAGAGTTTGACAAGAAAAATAAATTATATGACACGCCGATAGATTTCATGGACGACAATCCGGGAGAGGCTTTCAAGAGAGCGGCGACTTTTACAGCATTGAACTACGCTATACAAGGCTCAGCGGCAGACATGGTTAAGAAGGCTATGGTACAGATTGATAAGGAACTTGGATTGAAGCCTATAATACAGGTTCATGATGAACTAGCTTTTTCTCTACCAAAAGATGACTCTCTAATGGACACAATAAAGTCAATCAAAGCTATAATGGAAAACATCTTGCCGCTTCACATACCTATCAAAGTTGATGTAAGTCTGGGCGAGAGCTGGGGGAAATGCGAGGTTTTAGCAGTATGACACCAGAACGTAGAGTATTGATGGGCATAAAGCAATGTAAAACTATACCGTTTGTTGGCGATAGGTTAATCGTTGAGCCTGTCGAAAATATATCTAGTCCGGGATTTCCTGATGTGCTTGTATGCTGGGACGGAGTGTATGCTCTAGTAGAACTGAAAGTAGAGAAGTCAGATAGAGTGTTTCTAGAACCCAGTCAATACGCTTGGCACAGAGGACACACTAAGGCGGGAGGCAACTGCTGGCTACTTTACAGAGCTAAAAACGATGTCGTTGGTGTATTTAAACTGAGTGGAGTAAGCAAGGACAAAATAAATGTCGCATCTTCTGGCGATAAGATGAGCTTAAAACTTGAGGATACTTGGATAGAATATACCGACCATTTTATACCAAATAAGGCTACTATTTTTAATGACTTCCACGATAAGGAAGATGAAGAAAGCGAATTAACTCTTACCTCAAAATATATGCGCTGTATAAAATATATTTGCCGGAAAAATATGGAGATAAGTCAGAGGTCAAGTTAAAGGATAAAACAATGGAACAAGCAACAATCGAAACATTAGAAAAATTAGTTACTCACCTCGAAGAGCTAGAAAGCATGCGCACGCTTGCCGAGCAGCAATTAAAAGACGTTGAGAAGGCAATCGCCGATATTCAAGAGGTTAAGATACCTGAATTATTTGGCGACCTGTCTAGAATCGAGACAGTGAGCGGGCTTACAGTAATCATAGAAAATAACTTCTACCCGTCAATCACTCAAGAGAAGTGGGGCAAAGCTAAAGACTGGTTGAAAGAAAACCAGTTGGACGGCGTGATTAAGAATGAATTTAAAGTACAATTTAGCACTGATTTCAATGATGAGGCGGAAGAATTTAAAGCCTTTATCATCGACAGAAAATATAAGTTTAAGGGTAAAGAGTTTATAGAGCCTGCGACCCTTAAGGCACTCTGCAAAGAGCGCTATGGCACAGGCATTGAGGATACAGACGTATCTGGGATAAATGTCTTTGTTAAGAAGCAGGCTAAAATCAAAAGAGGAATAAGATAATGAATGAAGAGAATGTAGTTACGATGGAGCCTGTGGCGGCTGTAGATGGTCCTACTGATATGACGGATATACCTGCTGTAGCAGATAGAATCAATGAGAGCCTAGGCGAAAACTTAGTCAGCGCAGCAGCGATACCTGCTCAAGAGCATGTCGCCGCTAAGCCTGAACGTGCAGGGTCAGAGCCTGATGCACAAGCAGCAGCAATCTGCCCGCACCCGACACCGTTAAGAGAAACTTCTCTAGGCGGGGTAGCTGGTTAAATAGTTATGCTGGGTCATCATAGCCCATATCCACGGTCGGCGGTCGCCGAGCATTGAAGACCGCAACAATCGAAATAAAAGGAAAAATCGAAATGTCAGAAATAACAGTAACGAAAAAGAAAAATGAGCTAGCTATTGCAGTTGATTTAAGCGAGTTAATCGCCGATAGTCAAGCAGGCAAAGAAAACATTGGTCGTGAGGAAATAACAATCCCGACTTTGATGATACTTCAAGACAAATGTAAGCAAGTGTCTGAAAAAAACAGTAGCTACGTTCAAGGGGCAAAGCCCGGTATGGTATTAAATTCCGTTACCGGTGAACTACTTGACTTGACCTCGAAACCAGTAAGGGTTATCCCTGTAGGGTTCCGTAAGGCTTATGTCGAGTGGGGTCTAAGAGAAACTGGCGGCGGTTGGAAAGGTGAACACCCGTTCACTCAAGAAACCTTAGCCGGAACTATTGCAGACAATAAAGGTCGCATAATCAAAGGTACGAATCAGCTAGTTGAAACAGCGTTCCACTATGTTTTCATAGTTAATGACGACGGCTCTACCGGCTTCGCGGTTCTACCAATGAAAGCAACCTCAATCAAGGTTAGCCGTAAGTGGTGTACCATGATTCAGCTTGCGACAGTGAATGTAAAAGGCGAAGAAGTAGCCGTACCAAGTTACGCGTATAGCTACTTGCTATCTATTGGTATTGAATCAAACGCAAATGGCGAATGGTTCAATTTCAAGATTCTGAAGGATAAAACAATCCTTGACAATCTTGACCTATACAATAAATGCAAAAAATTCGCTGAGATGGTAAGTCAAAATAAAGTAAAAGCAGCAGAAGAAACAGAAGTCGAAGCGGCTTCCTCTGATGATTTTGACGGTACTATACAGTAGTTAGTTATGCGGCATAGGTTTCAATCCATGGTTTCCTATGCCGCTCCTTTTTAATCATGAATGAAGCAGAAAAACTATCCAAGCTCTTCGATGGGCAAGATATTGCCTACGGCACATATAAAATAGATGAGTCTGAGGACTACGAATCCGGTGAAAAAGTCGGAGGAAAGGCTACCACCGTGTTTGGTGAAGTTAATCTAGAGCTGTGGCAAAAGCATATCGCCGGCGAAGGCATCGGCATAATCCCTTGTAAAGCCGACAGCACCTGCCGGTTTGGAGCTATAGACATAGACCTCTATAAGGGCATAGACTATCAAAGTTATATTGATAAGCTTGCGATGTTTAAATTACCGCTTCTACCAGTGAAATCAAAATCCGGCGGTCTGCATTTATTTCTATTCACATCAGAGCCAGTCAAGGCAAGCAAGATGCAAGAGAAGCTTAGAGAGTTTGCAAGCAGCATGGGCATTGCGTTTGACGCTAAAGGCAAAGCGACAGAGATATTCCCGAAACAAAAGAAATCAGATTCTAAAAACTTAGGCAACTGGATTAATATGCCATATTGCAATGGCACTAGACTTGGTCTAGATGACATGGGCGAAGAGATACCCACACTAGAGGCGTGGCTAGAACTTGCCTACAGTAAGCGCGTATCGTCTAAAGAGTTTGATGCATTGGCGACTCAATGCGTGAGGCTCGCCAATGGCGGAGCGCCGCCCTGTGCTGAAATAATGGCTTCTCAAGGTATGGCAAGTGGACAAAGAAACGAATCCTTGTTTCACTTTGGTATATTAGCTAAGAGGTACCAACCCAACGCATGGCAAAAGCAGCTCGAGGACTGGAATCAAGAGTTTCTACCAGAGCCTCTACCCGCCAAAGAAGTAGCTAATATAATAGGCTCACTAGAAAAGAAAGATTATATCTACGCCTGCGACAAAGACCCTATGCGCAGCTTCTGCAACAGACAACTATGCCAAACAAGGCTATACGGCGTAAATCAAGACACCGCACTACTAGACATAAAATCTATATTCAAAATAGGCAGTACGCCGCCGATGTTCGTCATTCATATAGCTGATGTTCAAATAAGAGTGACCGCCGAAGAGCTATACAGTCAAAGTAAGTTTGCCGTAGCCTACGTAGCTAAGCTGAATCAGTTCCCACAAAAGATGAGACAAGAGTTCTGGACTAAGTTCTGGAATGAACAGCT
>JAYTTL010000096.1:0-2064 GCA_043745325.1 Actinomycetes bacterium | reverse complement strand
TACCGCACAATTAGATCGCGCAGCACTAAAGTGAATCAAATTTCCAGCTTGAACCTTCCTTCGAGTCATTGATAGTGACTTTCAACTCCGTGAGTCGATCTCTAATGGAATCGGCATCCTCCCAACGCCCACTTGCGCGTGCATTGTGTCGTGCTTGCAAAAGTGCATCTATGAAAGGACCAGCCACCGAAGCCATGTCCATGCGTGGAGTTGTGGCAATAAGACCGAGGCGAGTGATTAATGAATGAACTGCAACTCGTGTTTGAAGATCTCGATCTAGCTCGTCCAAATCTAATAGTGCTTCAACCGCTGCATTCACCTCTCCCGATTCTAAAAGCTCCTCAACTTGACGGGGATTAACTTTAAATAGTTCGGCCGACGGTTCTAGAACTATCGCACTTCCTGTGTGCGCGATGATCTCATCAAAAGTTGCACTTTCGCCGCTGTTCACAATCCAAGATTCACCATGGTGGCGAATTGTCATTTGGCCAAGACCGAACACAGTCGCAATTCGAGTATCAATATTAAAACTCACACCTGTATGACCATCAACACCGATAATAAATGTTTCGGGGGGCAAGGCACTTTCGAGAACTCTCAGACGGCGTTCTCCGATATAGCAAAAACGAGTGTCATGATTTGCACCTTCAGTATTATCAAAGTGCGGAACAATTGCTGCCGACATTCCCGTGTGGTGCTCAAGGAGATTGAGTCCAGGCAGCCAGTGAGGATCTTCTCCAACTTTATACATTTCATAGACCGGGATGGTGTGCGAGCCAACGGTAAGTGCAGCTGCGGAGGCGAAGGTTAAGGTTCCACGCGAAAGTACTTCATTAAAGTGAGGGGTCACTCCTAATTCTCGCCAGACCTTGAGTGCGTAACTTGGACTTCCCGGACCGGCAAAAAGCCAGTCTGAATCCCGTATGGAATTCACGGCTTGGGCTAATTCTGAACTACTAATATGCGCATTACGCATTGATACTGTACCTACGAATTCACCAACTGAGTTTGCAAAGTATTCAGTCAATTTGCTGGTTAAAACTTCTGCATTTTCTTGAAATCCAAATGGTGTATCAAGGACATTCAAAATCGGTTTTGCAGAGTTTTTCAAGTCGGCAATTATCTGCTTATGTGGCGTAACCATGGTAGGGCTAGTTTCGCCGGAGCCCATAATTACTATTTGCCTGGCCACCGCTACATCATCGCACTTAAAGTGAGAACCGTCATCTCTAAAAATCTGAGTTCAGAGTGGGCGCACATATGAGATTTTAAAGAGAGGTGACGCATAATCATTATTTCCTCTAAACACAAGGATTTAGTTGTTAGAGTTATGACAATGAAAAAGCGAGCTCGGTTTGTTGTGGTTCTGGGCATTATTGGATCTAGCGTGCTCATGCATTGGATTCCAGCGATTGCCGCTCCTGTGTATGTATTTCCGGTTACAGGGTGCGAAGTGAAATATGCGCGCTCCCACCATGATTATCCGGCTACCGATATATTGGCTAAAGCGGGGTGCACATTTGTAGCCTCGACGAGCGGTGTTGTTGATGAGGTTAACCGTGTTGATACATGGAGTGGCAAAACAAATCTAGGCACCGATCGCGGTGGTTTGTATGTGTCAATAATTGGTGATGATGGTGTGCGATATTACGGATCACATTTACGTTCTATTCCAAAGAGTATTCAACCGGGAACGATAGTGGCTGCTGGGCGAGTGTTAGGTGCAATCGGCGCGACGGGTAGTGCCCGCGGAACTGCTCCACATGTTCATTTTGGAATTTCTTGGACGACGCCTATTGATGCAGGCGCATGGTGGGTAAGACGGGGAGAAGTTTTTCCTTGGAAGTATTTAGATGCATGGAAAGCAGGGAAAGATTTATCTCCTGCGAAAGAAGTCAGGGACAAGAAATTAAAGTTGGGTGAAATTCCGCCGGTTCCGAAGTAGAAAAAAATAACCCCCACTGTTTGAACTGAACCCCAAAAGTTGGACACTTAAAGAAGAGTCCAAATCGAAGGGCTAAGTTCAATGGACAACAGGGTCAAGCATCAAATTGAAACCCGCAT
>JAYTTL010000095.1:0-2070 GCA_043745325.1 Actinomycetes bacterium | reverse complement strand
TTCTTTGACATATGGAAAGAAGATACCAGGTTGATTAGTTAATCAACGGACGTACGGGCGGCGCAAAAGGCGTTCGTACGGGAAGAAAGTAAGGAAGGGCGCACGGAGGATGCCTAGGCTCTTTCAGGCGAAGAAGGACGTGACAAGCTGCGATAAGCTTCGGGGACCAGCACATATGGCGTGATCCGAAGATTTCCGAATGGGGCAACCCGGCTGGTTGAAGACCAGTCACTCTACGGAGGGCAAACCCGCTGAACTGAAACATCTAAGTAAGCGGAGGAAGAGAAAACAATAGTGATTTCGTAAGTAGTGGCGAGCGAAAGCGAAAGAGCCCAAACCATACTTGTTACGGCAAGTATGGGGTTGTAGGACTGACATAATTGGCTATGAGTGAAGTGGAACGATTTGGGAAAGTCGATCAGAGAGGGTGAGAATCCCGTACACGTAAGCAAGTGGACATGGACAGGATCCTGAGTACCGCGAGGTCGGAGACGCCTTGTGGGAAACAGCCAGCACCATCTGGCAAGGCTAAATACTAGAAAGAGACCGATAGTGAACAAGTACCGTGAGGGAAAGGTGAAAAGAACCCCGAACAGGGGAGTGAAAAGAACCTGAAACCGTGCGCTTACAAGCGGTCGGAGCAGACAAGTTCTGTGACGGCGTGCCTTTTGCATAATGAGCCTACGAGTTACTACTCACTGGCAAGGTTAAGGGATTTAGTCCCGGAGCCGAAGCGAAAGCGAGTCTGAATAGGGCGTATAGTCAGTGGGTGTAGACGCGAAACTTTGTGATCTACCCATGATCAGGTTGAAGGGCCGGTAACACGGTCTGGAGGACCGAACCAGTAAACGTTGAAAAGTTTTTGGATGAATTGTGGGTAGGGGTGAAAGGCCAATCAAACTGAGAAATAGCTCGTACTCCCCGAAATGTTTTTAGGAACAGCCTGGCGGTAGAGTTTAACAGAGGTAGAGCTACTAATTGGACGCGGGGGAGTCAAATCCTACCAAATCCAGATAAACTCCGAATGCTGTTAAATATACGCTGGAGTGAGGCCTGGGGTGCTAAGGTCCCGGGCCGAGAGGGAAAGAACCCAGACCAACAGCTAAGGTCCCTAAGTAATTACTAAGTTGAACTAACGAGGTCCGGTTGCATAGACAGCTAGGATGTTGGCTTGGAAGCAGCCATTCATTTAAAGAGTGCGTAACAGCTCACTAGTCGAGCGGACGAGCATGGATAATAATCGGGCATAAGTATAGTACCGAAGCTATGGATTTTGCATTTATTTGCAAAGTGGTAGGGGAGCATTCTGACAGGGTAGAAGGTGTGTTGTAAAGCATGCTGGACTGGTCAGAAAAGAAAATGTAGGCATAAGTAACGATAATGCGGGCGAGAAACCCGCACACCGAAAGACTAAGGTTTCCGCAGCTATGCTAATCAGCTGCGGGTTAGTCGGGACCTAAGGCGAACCCGAAAGGGACAGTCGATGGACAACGGGTTAATATTCCCGTACTAGTTATTACTGTGATGGGGTGACGGAGTGATGAAAGCGCCGCGAACTGACGGAATAGTTCGTTGAAGTACCTACCTATAAGACCCGCAGGCAAATCCACGGGTTTTGGGGAAATACGATAGTACTCGGAGTCTTCGGACAAAGAGATAGTGCGCCTAAGGGCTTCCAAGAAAAACCTCTAAACTTCAGGTAATAAGTACCCGTACCGCAAACCGACACAGGTAGTCGAGGAGAGAATCCTAAGGTGCTCGAGAGATTCATGGCTAAGGAATTAGGCAAAATAGACCCGTAACTTCGGGAGAAGGGTCGCCACGCGTAAGCGTGGCCGCAGTGAAGAGGTCCAGGCGACTGTTTATCAAAAACACAGGGCTCTGCAAAATCGTAAGATGAAGTATAGGGCCTGACACCTGCCCGGTGCTGGAAGGTTAAGAGGAGATGTTATCTTCGGAGAAGCATTGAATTGAAGCCCCAGTAAACGGCGGCCGTAACTATAACGGTCCTAAGGTAGCGAAATTCCTTGTCGGGTAAGTTCCGACCTGCACGAATGGTGTAACGATCTG
>JAYTTL010000094.1:0-2077 GCA_043745325.1 Actinomycetes bacterium | reverse complement strand
AGAACTTTAGTTCACCCTTCCACCACATGTTGTACTTGTCTGGACCAAGTTCGCGAAGTGCCATCTCTTCGATCCAGTCAGTTGAAGGCCAACCTGTTGCTGCACCAGATTCGATTCCAGCACACCAAGGAGTTACGCCTGCACTCTTGAACTTTGCCCCAATAGCATCCATCTCTGCCCATGTTGTTGGAATCTTTGCACCAATTTTTGTGAACTGTGCAGGCGAGTACCAAACAAGTGACTTAGATGATGCACCAAACGGTGCGCCATAAACTTTGCCCTTAACAGTTGTAAATGTTTTCCAGGCTGGGTTGTAGTACTTATTAATGTTTGCAAGGGTCTGTCCAGTTACTGGAACAGCTTTGCCAGTGTTGACCATTGTTGTCACAAGTCCTGGCTGAGGAATGATTGCGATATCCGGTGCATTTCCACCTTTAACGCGAACAGGTAGGAGAGTTTCGAATTGATCTGTTCCTTCATATGCAATTTTAATTCCTGTACATGCAGTGAAGTGTGCAAATACCTTTGTCATAACAGATGCTTCAGGATCGCGAATACCGGCAAATACCTTAACTGTTACGTTTTTGAATTTTCCGAATTGCTTAAAGTCATCGCAGTAAGCAGTTGCTGCAGTTGCTGAAGTTGTTGTAAGCGTGGTTGCTATAAGAGCAATCGCACCTAAAACAGCTGAGAGTTTCAAGGTTTTTTTCATATCGCCTTTTCTTTCAGGGGTCATTGGTCCGGAATCCTTGTGAAATCCGCGTCCCAGGGGTGTACCCATTCTTATGAGAATTTCCCCAATAAGCAATGAAATGCTCTGCAATATGGGTTAATAAGTACAACATTTTGATAACTACTTTTGGCCTCTTGCCCCAGGTGAGGTAACCTCGCCAGTAATGAATCTCTTTGACGCACATTCAATCGTCGCCGACCTTGGTTTGATAGGAGTTCTCGGCATTATCTTCGCCGAAACTGGTCTGCTCATTGGGCTGGCCTTTCCGGGCGACTCGCTCCTCTTCATTGCTGGGGTCGCCGCATCGGGTTCGGGGGCCGCGATACTGGGCGATGCTCACCTGTCGACGGTGGCCCTACTTATCGGCGCTCCTCTGGCGGCAACTCTTGGCGGCTTGGTCGGATATTTCTTTGGGGAAAAATATGGGAGAAAATTATTCGATAGACCCGATGGCCGAGTTTTTAATCACCAAAAAGTTTTGACAACAGAAAAATGGTTGCGCAAATACGGCACTGGCAAGGCGCTTATCTTGGCCAGATTTGTACCCTTTGTTCGCACATTGATTAATCCAATGTGCGGGGTAGTTGGGGTGGATAAGAAGAAGTTCTTTTTTTATAACGCATTAGGGGCAGTAATTTGGACCGAGTCAGTAATTGGTTTGGGTTTTCTTTTGGGTGAAAAACTCAAGGGTTCGGTTGATTCCTATCTACTTCCAATTATTGCCCTCATAATATTTGCCAGTTTGATCCCAGTATTTATCGAAATTTTTCGTGAGTGGCAAACGCGCAAACATCACAAGTAATTTTTACAAACCTAATTCTTCTAATTGATATGCGGCACGGTACTCATATCCTGCCGCTTTAATTTTCGGTGCCGCCCCACGTTCGACTATTACCGCGATACCTACAATGATGGCTCCAGCTTCAAGCAAAGCTTCAACTGCCGCGAGTACAGATCCACCTGTTGTCGATGTGTCTTCTACGGCTAAAACGCGCTTACCCTTTACATCTGGGCCTTCAATGCGACGTTGCAGCCCATGTGCCTTCTCTGCTTTTCGAACAACGAATGCATCAATTTTTTTCCCACGTTGTGCAGCAATATGCATCATCGCCGTTGCTACAGGATCCGCGCCAAGGGTCAATCCACCAACGGCTTCGTAATCCAAATCTTTTGTTAGTTCCAACATTACTTCACCTACCAAGGGGGCTGCTTCATGATCGAGGGTTACTCGACGCAAATCAACGTAATAATCCGCCTCCTTGCCCGATGACAAGATGACTTTTCCATGAACAACGGCCTTTGCCACAATCTGATTTTTTAATGCATCGCGAGAACTCATGTGGG
>JAYTTL010000093.1:0-2078 GCA_043745325.1 Actinomycetes bacterium | reverse complement strand
CGGTTGCCGTCAATACAAATGGCTTTCCATCGGGGCATATTGCATACGTGTGCTCGAAGTGAGCGCCCCGTGATTTATCTACCGACACAACAGTCCAATCATCGCTCAATACTTTCGTGCGCTCTGAACCCCGAGTGATCATGGGCTCAATGGCCAAAACAAGCCCAGGAACAATCTCTAGACCTTGGCCGGCCTTGCCAAAATTTAAAACATGGGGCGCTTGGTGCATCTCAGTGCCGATTCCGTGGCCGCCGTATTCGCGCAAAATTCCATACTTACCTTGCGAATTTGTGTATTGCTCGATTGCATAACCAATGTCTGTTAGTTTGGCACCGCTTTTGCCTGCGGCGATTCCGCGCCACATTGATTCTTCGCAGACATCCATGAGTTTTTGATCGGCTGGATCAACCGTGCCTACGCCGATAGAAAATGCCGCATCTCCATGCCAACCATCGACAATTGCACCACAATCTACTGAAACAACATCGCCATCATTGATTAACTTTCCCCCAGGAATTCCATGAACAATCTCATCATTTATTGACACGCAGATTGTGGCGGGAAAGCCATTGTAATTCAAGAAGTTTGATGTTGCACCACCGCGTTTGATAACTGCCGCAGAGATTACATCAAGTGCATCGGTCGTCATTCCAGCTTTAATCACGTCCCGAATCGCCTGATGTATGTGAGCAACCACTAAACCTGCACGGCGCATAAGTTTTAGTTGATCAAGAGTTTTGATTTGAATTGCCATGGTTATTTTCTTTACGAAATGCGGCTTAGAGCTGAAATTGCACGTTCGGTAATCTCTTGCACACTGCCAGAAGCACTCACTGTTATCAATAACCCTTCACTTCGATAAAAAGAAATGATAGGTGCAGTCTGCTCTTCATAGACTTCTAGTCGGCGTTTAATAACCTCTTCTTTATCATCTTCGCGCTGGTATACATCGCCGCCACAGGTTGGACACTCATCTGTATTAGTTGTTGGTAGGCCACAGTCTCGGCAGGTACGACGACTTGAAAGACGAGCAATAATCTCTGCATTATCAATTGAAAGTTCAAGAACAGCCACAAGCGGCGTCGATTTTTCAACCAAGTTAGCGCGCAAGACTTCAGCTTGGGCAATATTGCGAGGAAAGCCATCGAGAATAAAACCATTTGCAGCATCGGCTACAAGCAAGCGGTCCTTTACCATTTCATTTGTAACAGAATCTGGAACAAGTTCGCCGTTATCCATAAATACTTGGGCTTGCACACCAAGAGGTGTACCAGCTTTCAAATTGCTACGAAAAATATCGCCCGTTGCAATATGTGGAATGTGATAGTGCGCAGCTAGGATTTGTGCCTGTGTTCCTTTACCCGCACCTGGTGGACCTACCAGGACAAGACGCATTACTTCAGAAATCCCTCATATGAACGCTGCTGCAACTGTGCTTCAATCTGCTTGGCAGTATCTAGTCCAACACCAACGACGATTAAAATCGCAGTTCCACCAAATGGGAAGTTCTGAGTTGCACCAAAGAGGACAAGTGCACCAATTGGAATAACAGCAACTAGAGCAAGGTAGAGCGATCCGGGAGCGGTTATGCGGGAGAGTACGTACTGCAGATACTCAGAAGTTGGACGTCCTGCACGGATTCCTGGGATAAATCCCCCATATTTCTTCATATTATCGGCGACTTCATCAGGGTTAAATGTGATCGCAACATAGAAGTAGGTAAAGAAAATAATAAGCAGAGCATACGCCGCAACATAAATTGGGTGATCGCCCCTAACAAAGTTACGGCTAATCCATACAGCCCAACCTGCTTGACTGCTGGTGAAATTCACAATCAAAGACGGGATATAGAGAAGTGATGATGCGAAAATAACTGGAATAACACCGGCCTGGTTAACCTTAATTGGAATATATGTGCTCGTTCCACCGTATGCCTGACGTCCAACCATGCGCTTGGCATACTGAACTGGAATTCGCCGTTGTGCTTGCTCGACAAATACCACTGCCGCAACAACTAAAATTCCAACGGCCATAACAAAGGAGAAAGCGAACAAACCCTTTTGAAGTTTTATCGACCA
>JAYTTL010000092.1:0-2080 GCA_043745325.1 Actinomycetes bacterium | reverse complement strand
GAATTGCACGCACGCATTTAGATTCAATCGGTGGCGAACATGTTGGTGTGGCCGCAGTATCAACGGCTTTCCCTTCGGGGCGTGCTTCTATCGAAGTGAAAATCCAAGATACACAAGATGCCCTTGATGCCGGAGCCTCTGAAATTGATATGGTTATCGATCGTGGAGCTTTCTTGCGTGGAGATTACATTGGCGTCTTTAATGAGATTGTCCAGATACGTGAACTTTGCGGAACTCGCGTTCATTTAAAAGTTATTTTTGAGACTGGCGAACTTGTAACCTACGACAATGTACGTAAAGCCTCGTTTCTTGCCATGGCCGCAGGCGCAGATTTCATTAAAACGTCAACTGGCAAAGTCACACCGGCAGCAACACCACCAGTAGTCCTAGTGATGTTGGAGGCGGTGCGTGATTTTTATACGATGACCAATACCCGCATTGGCGTGAAGCCAGCCGGTGGTATCAAAAATACGAAAGATGCCATTAAGCAGTTAGTTCTCGTTAATGAGACCGCTGGACCTGAGTGGCTCACGCCCTCACTCTTTCGAATCGGCGCTAGCTCTTTGCTCAATGATCTACTCATGCAGCGCATGAAAATGGATGATGGCTACTACGCTAGCCCTGCATACGTGACGATCGATTAATGGAGACCTCAGTGAACTTTGACTATGCACCAGCACCTGAATCACGCGCAATCGTGAGGATTAAGCCTACATATGGTCACTTCATCGCGGGTAAGTTCGTTACAGGTAGAAAACACTTCCCAACTATAAATCCCGCAACGGAAGAGGTTTTGAGCCAGATTGCCCTTGCCGGTAAGTCTGAGGTCGACTCTGCGGTAGCGGCAGCGCGAAAAGCCTACATAACCACGTGGTCGAAGCTGAGTGGAAAGGAGCGCGGAAAGTACTTATTTCGTATTGCCCGCATTATGCAAGAGCGTGCCCGTGAATTTGCAGTCCTGGAAACTTTAGATAATGGGAAGCCAATACGCGAATCTCGTGATGTGGATGTACCACTGGCGGCTGCACACTTTTTCTATCACGCTGGCTGGGCCGACAAACTTGAATTTGCGGGTTTAGGAACAAGTACAAAGCCACATGGAGTTGCCGGACAAATAATCCCTTGGAACTTTCCATTACTCATGTTGGCTTGGAAGGTCGCACCCGCACTTGCAACCGGTAACACCGTTGTTTTAAAACCCGCCGAGAGTACATCTCTCACGGCTCTGCTTTTTGCCGAAGTCTGCCAACAGGCCGAACTCCCGGCTGGAGTAGTAAATATCGTCACGGGTGATGGATCAACAGGTGCCTTACTAGTTAATCACCCTGGTATCGACAAGATCGCTTTCACCGGCTCAACTGAAGTCGGAAAAATTATCGCGCGTGCGGTGGCTCCAACCAATAAGAGCGTAACTCTTGAGCTTGGCGGAAAAGCGGCGAATATTATTTTTGACGATGCCGCCATCGATGAGGCTATTGAAGGAATTGTGAATGGAGTCTTCTTTAATCAAGGTCATGTGTGTTGCGCAGGCTCGCGCCTACTTCTTCAAGAAAGTATTGTCGATGAGGTACTTGAAAAGTTAAAAGTACGTATGGCGAAGATTCGTGTCGGTGATCCTATGGATAAAAATACAGACTTAGGTGCAATTAATAGCAAAGAACAGCTCCTAAAAATTCAAGATTTATCAAGAGTTGGTGAGTCAGAAGGTGGAGCACGATGGAGTGCTCCTTGTGATTTTCCTAAAAAAGGATTCTGGTTTGCACCAACTATTTTTACAGGAGTCACCCAAGCCCACAGAATTGCGCGCGAAGAGATCTTCGGTCCCGTGCTCTCAGTATTAACTTTTAGAACGCCCCAAGAAGCTATGGACAAAGCCAATAACACGCCTTTCGGTCTATCGGCCGGGATCTGGAGTGAGAAAGGTTCGCGTATTTTATGGGCAAGTCAACAACTACGTGCAGGCGTTATCTGGGCTAATACTTTCAATAAATTCGATCCGACATCTCCATTTGGAGGATACAAAGAGTCGGGCTGGGGCCGTGAAGGTGGACGACATGGTTTGAGTGCATATTTGAAAGGT
>JAYTTL010000091.1:0-2083 GCA_043745325.1 Actinomycetes bacterium | reverse complement strand
TACCCCAGACCGACCATTCGACTAAGCGCTCAGGATTCGTATCCCGAACCTCGCTGGCCGTATAGCTTTTGATACCGCCTGGATAATTCGTGTGATGGTAGTAGGTCTTGTCGGCCCACTTGTTACCGGTAAGCTTTACCTTCTCGGCATTGATCACCACTACAAAGTCGCCCGTATCCGTGTGAGGGGTGTAAGACGGTTTGTCTTTGCCCATCAACATGGTGGTGACCGCAGTGCTCAGACGACCCAGCGGAATTCCCGTGGCGTCGACCAATTTCCATTTAGCTATGACCGCACCGGTCTTCGCAAAAGTGGTCTGTACCGCTAACGGGGCACGTTTGCCGCCGGGGAGTAATACACGCTTCACTTTTTTGGATTTGGCACTGGCCTTGTCGGCTGCTTTTGCAGCGGCAACGGCGGCCGTAACTTTTTTGGGGGCTTTTTTAGGAGCTGGCCGATTTTGTGTACTGGCTTGAACCTTAGAAGCCTTGGTAGACACTTTAGTCTCTGGGGCTGCTGCAGTTACTTTTTTTGCTTTTTGATCTTCTGGTTTATTTTCCGACATTTACTCTTCAACCTTGCTCGCTGTTCAGCTTGAGCCAACCTTAGCCAAGCCCACCTGCCGATTTGGTTTAAGAGGGAGTAACTAGCGGTTTCACAAGGTGAAGTCAAGAAGTCGAAAGGGGCGCGTCGTAACGGCTCAGTCTTTGGTTATTTTTTCTGAACTGCCCTTGTAATCTCTGACAAGAGGATCATGATGCCGAGATCTTTTTGAGAGAGAGATCAATGGCATACGAGAAAAAACTCCCTTGGGAAAAAAAGAAACGGCCGCGAAATGGTTTTGATCTGAACGGCGATGTGGTTTGCAAAGAGTGTTTCAAAAAGAAAATTTTGATAGAAGAACTTCGGCTGGAGAACGTTAGGTTAAAAAGTAAGATTAGAAGCATTGATGCGCGCATTGTCGTTAAGAAGGAAATTGAAGGTTTAGCACATCATCCTAAGGCGAGGCCGCCTATCAACATTAAAACAAATTCAAAACCAGAAGACCGAGCCAAAAAGGGTGGGGCGAAGGAGGGACACTCTGGGAATGGTCGTCGTGGAGCAAATCCCGCTCCCTTTGTGGTGGAGAGTGAAACGCAGGAGGAACATTGTCCAGATTGTGGAGGCGAATTAAAGCTGCTTGAGCAGAGGAATCGGACGATCGTAGAGGCGTCACCGCTAAAGGCTAGAAGGATTCTGTATCGATGCCGGAGAGCTCGTTGCCGGGGATGTCAGAAGCTAATTGAAAGTAGGCCAGAGGTGCTTCCGCGAGCTCTATACGGAAATCGACTTTTATCCCAAGCGGCGGTGATGCACTATTTGCATGGCACTACCATTGGTAAGTTGCTCGATATGTTTGGTCCCGAAGTATCGGAAGGCGGATTGATACAGGCCTTCCACCGCCTCGGCCGTTACTGCGAACAGGCTCTGCCACTGATAACCGAGGAGTTTCGCAACGCTCACGTGCGACATGCAGATGAGACCCCATGGCGGACGGACGGGCATTCCGGATATGCCTGGTTATTTTCTACAAAGAGTATTTCAATTCTTGAGTTTGCCAATACCAGGTCAGGGAAAATCCCAGCGCGAATATTCGGGGAATCTGCGCTAAAGGGATTTCTCGTAGTCGACCGCTACGCTGCTTACAATAAATTGCCGGTCAAACTTCAGTACTGTTTTGCTCATTTATTAAGAGATGTCGAAAAATTGGAATTTCAATTTCCAGACGAGCAAGAGATAAAAATATTTGTCAGTCGCATTGTTCCATTCATCGTGCAGGCCATGAAACTTGGCGGCCTGGGTTTAGGAAATGAGATTTATTATTCCACGGCAAAAATAATCAGAAGTGAAATTGAAGCCTCCCTAAGCCATCCTTACAAGCACCTGGCTATTAGGAATGTGCAACAGTGTTTTTTAAAGCGCGAAGATCGCCTATATCACTGGGCCTTAGATCGGTTGGTGCCGGCAGAGAATAATTTTGCAGAAAGAGAGCTTAGGCCGACAGTTATTGCAAGAAAAGTGAGCTTTGGCTCTCAGTCGGAGG
>JAYTTL010000090.1:0-2086 GCA_043745325.1 Actinomycetes bacterium | reverse complement strand
TCACTTGACCCCTCGTAACTTAGGATCCAAAGCATCGCGCAAGCCATCGCCAATGAGGACAATTGAAAGTGTAAGTAATACCAAGACCGAGCCCGGAATAAAAAACACAAATGGTTTGTCGGTCAAAAAGTTTCGAGAGCCAGAAATCATTACACCAAGGGACGGCGTTGGTTCGCGAAAACCTACTCCTAAGAATGCATATACCGACTCGCTCAAGATAGCCCCGGCCACTGAAAATGCAAGAACGACGATAATGGGAGGAATTGCATTGGGGCCAATATGGCGCAAAATAATTCGCTTTGTAGATGCACCCGTTGCGCGCGCGGCCTCTACATAATCAAGAGATTTAACCTGCATGACAGAGGCGCGAAACAGACGCGTAGTTGAGTACCAACCGGTAAAAACTAAGGCGGCGACGATAACCCAAAAAGATGAGCCAAACACGGTAATTATTGCAAAACCAATGAGAACAAATGGAATTACTTGCCATGTATCGATGAAGCGGCTGATGAGTGTATCGATCCAGCCTCCAAAATATCCAGCAAGACCACCAAGTGTCACTCCAACAAAAACGGAGATTATCGTCACGATAATCGCAACGGTCAAAGACAAACGAATACCAAAAGTTACTCGGGTGAATAGATCACGTCCCAAATCGTCAGTGCCAAACCAGTGCCCTTTTTGAAATGGTGCGCTCAAAATATCTGGGCCTAAGTCGTCATATTTCCAACCGCTAATAAAAGGTCCAACAATTCCAATAACTATCAGTGCTACAAGCATTACTAAACCAAGGATAGAGATTTTATTTGCAAAGAAGCGCGTACGCACGTCTTGCCAATACGAAAGAGATTGCGGGGCTTGTTCGAACTCTGACATTAGTGCACCACCTTTGAATCAATTTTGATTCGGGGATCAATGAGGGCATAACTTAAGTCAACAATTAAGTTCACAACTGCGCCAAATGCGATGACGACTATTGCAAGGCCAAGAACTACTGGTGCATCCTGCGACAAAGCTGAATCTGCAATCGTCGAACCCATGCCAGGCAATGAGAAAACTTTCTCCGTCTGGACCGCAACGCCAAAAATTGCAATTAGAGAGGTTCCATACACCGTTACAACTGGAATCATTGCATTGCGTAAAGCGTGGTGAAACCAGACTCGACGAGCCGAAAGTCCTTTTGCAAATGCGGTGCGAATATAGTCAGCGCGTAAGACCTCTAACAATGACGAACGCAACATTCGCGCAATAAATGCGGCGTCAACAACGGCCACGACAAGTGCCGGCAGGATTATGCCTTTCCAACTATCGGTTGGAATTACACCGGCGGTCCAACTTTGCGGCCATGGCTTGAAGAAATTGAGCCAATCCAAGTGCATTTGAAAGGGCAGAATACCAAAGACATACTGTGCCAAGAGGCCTGAGACAAAGACCGGGATTCCTTGAATTCCAACAGTAAAGACGGTTCCAATGCGATCGCCAAGAGAACCACGCTTAATTGCACTCGTTAATCCAACGGTAAGCGCGATAATTAGTTGCAACAGCGCGCCCCAGAATAGAAGTCTTGCGCTGGTAGATAAACCATCATTGAGAATCGAATTGACAGATTTGTCATTTTTGTAGGAGTAGCCAAGATCGCCTTTAAATAAATGGCCCCAAAAGCGGAGGTATTGAACATAGGTGGGTTGGTCAAGGCCGTATTTTGCGGTGATGTTAGCCAAAATCCCAGGTGGAAGTGATTTTTCGCCACTCTTGAGAGAGATTGGATCACCAGGAATAATGAAGAAGAGTGCAAACATTAAGGTGACTGCCGCCCATACAACAATAAGGCTTTGCAGCAATCGCTTAATCGTGTAAGTAAACATCGCTCGCAATCTTATCTATAAAATTTTGAAAACTAACAAAGCCAAGAAAATTAGAGTGAGGGGCTCCCAAATGAGAACCCCTCACTCTAATTAATTACCTGCTTAGATCAATTCTTAACGATTTGATCGAACGCAATCATTCCAAGTGGTGTAATTGGAAATAACGTGGTGCTTGCTGCAAGTACTGTTGCAATTCCACGGTTGACAATCTGTGTAATCGC
>JAYTTL010000089.1:0-2092 GCA_043745325.1 Actinomycetes bacterium | reverse complement strand
CCTTAATTTCATTGACTAATACTGAAGCCGTATCAAATGCGCTCTGCTTATGAACGGCTGAGACGGCCACAGCGAAGGCGACATCTCCAATCTCAATATCACCATATCTATGCGAAACTGCAACTTTAACAACATCGGCCGAATCTAGAACGGCCCTAGTAATAATCTCAATTTGATCGCCTGCACTTGGATGAATCTCATACGTAAGTTTTATTACCTCTTTTCCTCCATCATGATTGCGGACAACTCCAGAAAAAACCACAATCGCGCCGCACGTATCATCACTGACGAGCTCGCTTAATTCTGTTACAGAAATCGATTCTCGGGTTACGGTTGCCCGCAATAATTCTGGCATCAGTGATCGAGCCCATCTAACTGATCCAAAATATGGCCAGACAGCCTTTCAATTATTACTAAGCCATCCTTGACTCCACCAATTGAACCGGGAAGATTAATTATCAATGTGTTCGAGTTTGTGCCGGCTAAACCGCGAGTCAGATCCGATGTAACAATTTTTTCGCGTGAGTATGCGCGAAGAGCTTCGCCAAAACCGAGAATGAGTTTTTCAATAAAGGGCGCCGTCGCCTCTGGCGTTACATCGGTAGGAGAAACACCGGTACCTCCAGTAGTTACAATGAGTCGCACCTTATTGGCTAAGGCCAAAACGAGCTCATGACTAATTGCTCCAATGTCATCGGCAACGATTATCGGTTCACCTACTTCATAACCAAGATTGCGCAGACCATCTTTTAATACTTGGCCACTTAAATCAGCATATACACCTTGTGATGCACGATTACTGGCGGTTATAACGACTGCATTACGTTGATTCACGCGCGCTTCCAGTCGCCGTTCTTTCCACCAGATTTTGAATCCACGCGAATCTGGCTCAGACAAGCCAATGGATCTAAGGCTTTGACCATGTCAATAATAGTTAGACCAGCAACGCTAACGGCCATTAACGCCTCCATTTCTACGCCTGTTCGATCTGATGTTATGACTTGGGCAGATATTGCAACACCTGAATCGATAATTCTCAAATCAATTGAGATTTTATTGATGGCAATAGGATGACATAAAGGAATTAATTCGCTGGTTTTCTTGGCGGCCATGATGCCAGCGATTCGTGCAGTCGATAAGACATCGCCTTTTGGCGTTTGGCCAGAGCGCAACAATCCAATTACGTGTGCCGACAAAGTGACAGTAGCTGAAGTATCGGCGATTCGTAGTGTTACTTCTCGACCCGTCACATCAACCATATTGGCTTGACCATCACTATCAAGATGTGTAAATCCATCGTTCATACCGTTGAGTCTAATTCGTTAAGGTAGTGAAAGCCAACGTACGGATTCTCCTGCTGCTGTAAGGTTTTGTGCCACGACAGCAAAACCAGTTGAGTGCGCTAAACCCCGCAGCATCGCCGAACCTAAATAAGGTGCCATAACAAATTCATTGTCAATTAAATTTCCAATTATTAGGCGGGTGAAATCTTGCGGTGCGGTGAGTTCATCTCTCGTCATAACCTTCGGTAGTTCTTGCACTTCTTGCCCGAGCATCGAGTTAATGACGGGGCCACCGAGTGAGATCAAAGCAACGATTGCCGATTGAGGATTGCCCGGTAGGCCAAGGATTGCTTTGTCTTTGGTGCGCGCCAATAACATGGGGTGACCTGGGCGAACTGCCACGGTATCTACCAATATGTGCGCGTCAATTTCACTTAAGGCATCATGTAAATAATCGCGAGGACCTTGGGCAGTTCCTCCAGTGGTGATAACAATGTCGGCGATTTTCAAGGATTCGTTAAGGGCATTGACTACGAGTGGAAGTTCATCAGAGATATATTGAATACCAACAATCACGCAGCCCATTGCGCTTAACCACCCTGGTAACTGTGGGCCAAGCGCGTCACGAACTAACCCATCACTTGGTATCCCATTTAATTGAATCTCATCCCCTAAGAGAAGAATGGCAACTCTTGGTTTTCTAACAATATTTAGGTGATCCAAACCGGCGGCGGCAAGGAGACCGATCATCGCTGGATTTAATTTCGTGCCGGCTTCAATCAATACATCCCCCGCTTTGCACTCGTGCG
>JAYTTL010000088.1:0-2096 GCA_043745325.1 Actinomycetes bacterium | reverse complement strand
TTTACGGCCGTCAATTTAGGATTTACTTCCAGCTTTGCAAACTCCATCGATGCCGTGAGTGATCGTGATTATGTCGCCGAAGCTCTATTTATCTTCTCACTCATTGGAATCCATCTCTCGCGCATCGGGGAAGAATGGACGTTATGGGCATCAACGGAGTTCGCTTGGGCAAAGGTATCTGATGCTTATTCAACGGGCTCTTCGATTATGCCGCAAAAGAAAAATCCAGATATCGCCGAACTCGCGCGCGGAAAATCTGGACGCCTGCTTGGAAATTTAGTCTCTGTCTTAACGATGCTCAAAGCCCTTCCCTTTGCTTATAACCGCGATCTGCAAGAGGATAAAGAGCCGTTATTCGACAGTATTGACACGCTACTTTTACTTCTCCCGGCAGTGGCAGGAATGATTGCCACAACCGAGTTTGATCGTGAAAAAATGGCGGCAGCTGCGCCACTGGGTTTCTCATTGGCAACCGAGATTGCAGATTATTTAGTGCTAAGAAAGATTCCATTTTCGCAGGCACATGAGGTCGCAGGTGCCTGCGTAAAACTCTGTCAGACCACTAATCGCCAACTGCACGAATTAACCGATGACGAATTTCTCGCGATTCATTCAGCTTTAGATTCGGGCGTGCGCATGGTGCTGCGCGTTGACGGTGCGCTTAATTCGAGGACTACTGCTGGCGGTACCGCACCGGTTTTAGTAGCCAAACAAATCGTTGATGCGCTTGCCGTAAATGCAGGGCAAGCGGCGTTAATTACCCGCGCACAGAAGGCTTTTAGGGAGATGATGGCGTCATGAAACTCATTGATGATTTACGGTGGCGGGGTTTGCTTGCCCAATCAACCGATGAAAAAGCGCTCACTCAAGCGTTAGAAAAGCCCACCACCCTCTATATCGGCTTTGATCCAACGGCAGCCTCATTGCATGTTGGAAATCTCGTCGTCCTTTTAGTTCTGCGCCGCTTTCAGTTAGCTGGCCACCACCCCATCGCCTTAGTTGGGGGAGCAACGGGATTAGTCGGGGATCCAAGTGGTCGAAACGATGAGCGCTCACTCAATAGCAGCGATGTCGTAGAGGGATGGGTTAAAGGAATCCGTAAACAAGTTTCATCGTTTCTAGATTTTGATACCACAACAAATCCTGCGCTTGTAGTCAACAATCTAGATTGGACTGCTCCACTAACTGCCATTGAATTCCTGCGCGATATTGGTAAACATTTTTCGGTCAATCAAATGTTATCAAAAGAATCCGTCGCCGCTCGGTTAGAGGCGGGAGGGATTTCTTATACAGAGTTCTCTTATCAAGTCCTGCAGTCTTTTGACTACTTAGAACTCTTTCGTCGTCACAACTGCACGTTGCAATTAGGCGGTTCAGATCAATGGGGAAACATTGTTGCCGGCTTAGATTTAATCCGCCGTGTTGAGCAAGGGAGTGCACATGCTCTCACAGTTCCATTATTAGCAAAATCAGATGGCACCAAGTTTGGAAAAACTGCCGGCGGAAGTATTTGGTTAGATCCCGAGATGACATCACCGTATGCATTTTTTCAGTTTTGGCTGAACACCGACGATAAAGATGTTATTAACTTTCTTAAAATCTTTTCATTTCAATCTCATGCAGAGATAGAAGCGTTAGAAAAAGCACATAGCGAAAATCCTGGGCTGCGCGAAGCCCATCGCGCCCTAGCGCGTGAAATTACAACGCTGGTGCACTCGCCCGATACAACGATGCGCGTTGAAAATGCTGCGCGCGCACTATTTGGACAGGGTGATCTAAATGAGTTGGATGAAAAAACACTTGGCTCGGCATTGGCCCAGCTTCCACATACAACTATTTCAAAAGATGATGAGATTCCGACGTGGGTAGATCTCCTAGCAGCAACCGGCGTCGTTGATACGAAATCGGCGGCGCGACGCGTCGTAAAAGATGGTGGCGCATATCTCAATAATGTAAAAGTTACGTCAGAGGACTTTGCACCAGAAAAATCAGCGTTTTTATACGGCAAATATGCGATATTGCGAAAAGGAAAGCGCGATTTAGCTGCCGTTGAACTCATTTAAAAGCCTTAAAAGCTTAGCGGGCTAGGTTTTTTT
>JAYTTL010000087.1:0-2098 GCA_043745325.1 Actinomycetes bacterium | reverse complement strand
GGCATCGCTCCGCGATGCGATTGAGAGGAAACCATAACGAGGGGTGTCGCATGGCTCAACCCCTCGCTACAGGCTGAAATGGCTCAGCCATGCCAGAGAAAAAGCTCCGATTATCTCGTCAAGTTGTTAAGCACTGGTTGAATTTGATGAAAGAACTTCTCTCCATTTTTGTGTCCGCAATAGAATCAGTAAAATTATCGGGTATGTCGATTTTAATATTACCATAGGGGCAAGCATGATCGCTGCGCTAGCAAGCGCAGCGTTTTTGTCGTGACTTGATGGAATACCAATTAGAATACTAATTAAAAAGAACAGACTACTTCCGATTGCTGTGAACGCATAGCCCAAGGTCCAAGCGCGACTCCATTTTGCTACCTGAATGAGTCCGACACCCGATACTATTGCAAGTCCGCCGACTACGAAGCTCAAAAATCCGGTTTTAAGTCCTAAATCAGCAGCGATTGCCGTATTCTGTGGGGATACTCTGCTTGCTGCAGGAGACAACTGGTTATTGAGCATCGAACTGGAAGTGATCAGCGTGCTCGCCGCGATCGTCATGCCCAACCCGCCGAATATGAGGTTCAAGATGGATGCAATGGTCATGCTTGTAGGTCGAGTTTTCATCGGTCAGGTGTGTTGTTGAATTGATTGATGAGTATGCTCAAAAGAGCCAACTACTGAGAAATATCCGAGGTTACAAATAAATGACGTCGAGGGTGAAATGTCTGTTTGCTGAAACAAGACTCAAGGGTGTAACAATTGATACACTGCCGTCAACTGGTTTTTTCATTTATCCGATTATGTGGCAGTTCCTAAACTCTCAGGAGAACTCAACGTGTTCATCGTGGATGTCCTCCGCGAACAGCGCGCCCAGATGGACATGTCGAAGAAGAAGTTGGCCTCAGCTGCTGGCGTTTCACGCACCGCCATTATTTTAATGGAAGCCAAGAAGCGCTCGCCATCACTAGAATTAGTCATCCGTCTTTCCATGAGCATGGGTGTATCTGTCTCCAGTATCGTAGCCAAAGCAGAGAGGCGTTTGGCGAAAACACTGTCAAACGCCACCGAAGCGCAGTCAGGCCCAAAAACAGTTTTAGTGATCAAACCTCGCAATCAAACAAAACAGTTGTCCGTGTGAAGATGCCCTTGCGCTGCGCGGATGGTTTTTGCTGAGCGGTTGGAAACGCGCCTCTCCTTGGTTTCAACTGTAGGGCGTTTGGGTCAAACGCCAATCCTGGAAGCTTCTGAGATTTGGCCGTTTGACACAAACGGCTACAATTTAATCCATCGGATTTCACAAGCAAATCTACCGCTGCCTTGCCAAACGCGACCCGGTGAGATACACTGCAAATATGGTCAATGTCACCGTCCCACTTCCCGATGGCCTCGCCGCATTAATGGGAGCCTCTCTGCCACAAGTTCAGCGCAGGCTGCTTGAGGATGCCGTGGTGGAAGCTTATCGCTTGGGAAGAATCTCCCGTGGTGAAGTGGCAAGCTACTTGGGACAAAATTCATGGCATGAAACGGAGCAATTTCTCACTGACCGAGAAATCCCTCTCGCTTATGACAAGAACGATCTCGATCACGATCTCGCGGTAATGGATGATTTCCTGCGGTCAAGGTGAAAGTCGTCGTCTCAGACACCAGCCCGATCCATTACCTGCTCTTGATCGGACAGGTTGATTTGCTTCATTCGCTTTACCGGGAAATCATCATCCCGCAGGCGGTGCTCAGCGAACTCCAAGCTGTTAAAAAAGTATGCGAGATGAGTTGCCAGAGGTGTGGTGGGCTGCCAGCCCACAGGTTTCTCCTACGCATGGCGAGAAAATTCTCCCATATACGGAGGGCTGGCAGCCCCCGACACCCGCTGTTTTCAACAGCATGCTAGGAGCCGGGCTTGCCAAGTCCAGACCACATATCCACAGCACTAGGCAAGTGCCGATTCTTGTCAACGGAAGTGGTCGCCGCGCTTACGGCGTCGTCCAGTCTTCAATCTTAAGATTCGGCGCTTCAAATCCATCTTTATCGCTCACTGAGCCGAATAGCTTCAGCCAGCCCGGTGGATAACCATTCACTGCCGCCGTGGATTCCATCGCGG
>JAYTTL010000086.1:0-2103 GCA_043745325.1 Actinomycetes bacterium | reverse complement strand
CTTCCAATTCGAGAAAAGGATCAATAATGTTTAAGAAATATATTTTTGCCACAATAGTGTTTGCGACAATTTTTACGGTTCAACCGGCCTTGGCCGATAGTCATAGTAAGTCTTTAAGTAATTTAAGCGCGAGCGATATCATGTTTGCGCAATCGATGATTCCACACCACGAACAGGCCATCGAAATCTCAAAACTAGCCGCTAAAAACGCTTCCAACTTAGAGATTAAAGCGCTTGCAAAAGCAATAATAAAAGCGCAGAACCGAGAAATAGGTCAAATGAAATACTGGCTAACTGCCACAAATTCTTCCATGGAAATGCAGATGGATATGGGAATGAGTGGAGTGCTCAGCGCGAATGCTATGAAGACTCTAAAAACTCTCAAGGGAGCAAAATTTGATCTAGCTTTTCTAAAGGCCATGATTGCTCATCATCAAGGCGCGTTAAAAATGGTTAGCTACTTAGATGGGAGCAAAAACAGCGAAGCCAAGGAGCTTGCTAAAGCTCTCGTCTTAATGCAGTCAGCCGAAATAGTTTCGATGAAAAAACTCTTGACGAGGATAAAATAGAAGTGATTATTAGCAAAAAGTGAAGCAATTCACGGCTCTTATTTTGGTTTCTGCTTTTTTGCTGCAACTTGATCCAGCGGTAGCTTCCCCTACGGTTGTTTCTGTCCAGCAGGATATCGATCGACTGCGCACGCTTGCCGCGACGAAATTTGAAGCGGCGAATGAGGCAAATATAAGAGTGGCGCAGCTTGAAAAGGAGACGACCGCGCTACAAAAAAAGGAAAGTGGCATTCGCAAAGAGTTGGATGCTTCCAGTAAGACACTGGCAAGAATTGCCATCTTAAACTATCAAGGTATTGGATTCGGGAACTCCTTTGAGCTCCTATTTTCAACTAACCCGAGTCAGTACTTATTGGATGCATCGACTTTAGGCTTAGTCACGAATGGATATTCAAGACAACTGAGAAAATTTGCGGCAATTAAACAGCGAGTCCAGGCTTCACAAATGGTAGTAGCGGATCGAACCTCACTTTTGCTCAGCGAAAAGAAGAAATTGAATCAAGAGGTTTCTTCTGCAAAATCTGCACTAGCGCAGGCTGAAAAAGTTTTAAAGTCATTGAAGAAGGTCGATCGCGAGAGGCTCATTCGAGAATCGGCCGCACGAGAGGGCAAAATCCAAAAGGAGTCGAAAAAGTACGCTCTTTCATATAAAGGCGATAACACCAGAGGCTCAATCGCCCTTAAATTTGCACTGCAACAGATAGGAGATGTCTATGTCTGGGCTGCGGCAGGCCCAACTCGTTGGGATTGCTCAGGATTGACAATGCGAGCTTTTCAGCAGGCTGGAGTTTCTTTGCCCCACTCCTCTCGAATCCAAATAAATTTCGGTAAATCCATCTCCTATTCAGCCTTGAAGCCAGGTGACTTACTTTTCTTTGGCAGGCCCATTAGCCATGTTTCGATATATATGGGTGGAGGCAGAATGGTGCAGGCACCTCGGCCAGGAAAGAAGGTCGAAGTTGTTGCGTTGACCATGAAGTTTGGTAGCAAACCATTTGTGGGTGCGCGCAGAATATGAGGAGTTTTCGGGAGAACGTAATAGTACTAAGTGCGATAATTCTTCTTGGCAACGTTTTTTCAACTCAAGATAGTAGCGCATCTAAACATAAACCTACATGGGCACAGATTGAGGCTGCGAAAAAACTAGAGTCAACAAAGAAGAAGATTGCAGATGAGGCGATGAAAAAATTGGCCAATGCGCGTGGCGACTTGAAAGCTCTTACCTCAGTTGCAAATGCAGCCACCGCAAAATATGTTGTTGCAAAAAAGGAGTTAACGATTGCAACGACCCAATTGAATCTTGCTACCGATGCTTATACGTTGGCCGCACAAGAGGTTACTTCTACTCATCGTGAAATTGGCAGACTGGCAGCAAATGCCTATATCTCAGGTGGGGGCCTGACTGATATTGAAGCAGTAGTGAGTTCTAGTGGCCCTCAAGAAATGATGGATAGATTGTCAACGTTAGAGAATCTAGGGACCGGAAATCGGACCACATTAAAGAGATTTGAAGCCGCCGAAGATATCGCTGAAA
>JAYTTL010000085.1:0-2109 GCA_043745325.1 Actinomycetes bacterium | reverse complement strand
GACCTACGGGTGCAAGAGAATCTGCACCTTTAACGCGAAGCATCGAGCCGGCATCGGTATCGCGGAAATCATGCAAACCAAAGTCATTTCCAATACTGTAACCAGCAATGTACTTATGCGCATCAGTAATTGAGATGTCTTTACACGTTTTACCAATTACGATCACAATCTCCCCTTCATAATTGAGCCATTTACAACGCTTAGGGCGAACAACATCGCCATTGTGAGAATTGAGTGCCGTTATTGGTTTATGAAAATATGTCGGGGCCGATGGGAGCTTTGTTAGAAATTCTTGAGTCCGACTGTCGTAATTAAGGTGGACTGCAATAATTTTTGTAGGTTCACAAGGAGGAAGATGAATCGCATTTTCAATTGAAATAGTGCGACCATCTTCGGCCTTTAGCCAGTCTCCATAGCGCTCAACTGTTACTGCTTGATTATCTAGAAGAATTCTTCTTAATTCAGTCACGACTTAACTCCAAGTCTTTAGGTTGAGGAAAACCAGTTTCTGGTTCTGGAAAATAAACATGCACTTGACCCGTTCCAATAGAATTTTCATATTCGCTGTATAAAATGCCTTTGGCAGTATTGGCACCTTCACCCAACGCCCCAGCCATAGCAAGATAATGAAAGAATCCTGCCTCTGGTCTGTATTTTCTGAATGTTTCGAAGTCACCAAGAATCGCTTCATGATTACCCTCTTTCATCCATTCCAAGACTTGAAGGTCGTATGCGTGCGCCTCTTTACTAAAAATATGGCTGGGGTCGCTAGCTTCATGCTTTCTTAAATCACGAAGCTTGTGGAAGGTGTGCGATAACGCCCCCGATGCGAGTATTAAGACTCTACGATCTGAACCACAAATTGCCTCGCCTATCGCCCTGCCAGCACGAATAAAATCCTCTGGGGTTCCAGTTTGGCAAACCGAGACGCTAATCCAGCGTTTTTCATCCAACCCTCTTCCAAGGTAGTGCCAGAGATTTAACGTTGCATAAAAAATAGGTAAGTGCGGGTCTGAAATCGGGGTTATCCATGTGCCGTTTTTTTCGTCGTATCGGGCAATTGCATGGGCTAATTCAGGGTCGCCTTTAATCGCATAAGGAATCTGTGACATTCCTCGTGGCAACTCTTCAGAGGTATATAGTCCAGAACGCTCAGCGGCGGCAGTCACCACAAATTCGACCGTCGTAGCCCAGTGACTGTCTAAGACGATTACTGTCTCGTAATCTAAAGTTTCAAAGATCTCTTTGCGAAGGCGTTTTAATCCTGGGACGAGGCTAATCTCTTTTCCGTCATTTAGATCTTTGCGAACCGACTCTGGCAACATAATTGTTGGGACATGTGCAAGTAGTGCTGCACCTACGATTTTACCCATTTCTTAGTCCTTCCATCCATTAGGCGCTACAACGGTATTTTTAACATCGGCATAAAAATCAAAAGACCAGGTTCCACCGTCGCGGCCAATACCTGATTTTTTCGAACCTCCAAAAGGAGCCTTTAAATCCCGAACAAAAAAACAATTCACCCAAATAGTGCCTGCGACCAAGTTCTTAGTGATCTTTTCTGCATGCTCACGATTGCCCGACACGACGACCGCGGCAAGTCCGAACTCAGTTCCATTAGCCATAGTGAGTGCCTCTTCATCATTGGAAAATGTTTGCATACACAGCACTGGTCCGAAAATTTCTTGGGTAAGAATTTCGCTCCCGTTTTTTGGCTGCATGACAAGAGTTGGTTTGAAATATAATCCTCCCAAATCCGAATGTAGGCCTCCTCCAAAGACAATGTTTGCACCCTCATCTTTAGCTCGTGCTACAAACCCTGCAATTTTATTAAAATGATCTTGGTGAATCTGGGGGCCTATATCTGTCGCTTCATCTCGAGGATCGCCTTGTATGAGTTTTTTCGTTTTTTCACCAAATATGCGGCTGAACTCGTTGGAAATACTTTCATGTACCAATATGCGTGTTCCCGACAGACAGACTTGCCCCGCATTGTCATACTGCTCAACGGCTAAATCAGTTGCTAAATCTAAGTCGGCATCTCCTAAAACGATAAAAGGGCTCTTTCCACCGAGTTCAAAATTCACCGGCGTTAAATTCTCTGCTGCT
>JAYTTL010000084.1:0-2111 GCA_043745325.1 Actinomycetes bacterium | reverse complement strand
CGCGGACCTCACGAGCAGAACGCGCACGGCGAATGCTCTGGATCTGCTTTTCTCCCCCAAGTGACCATGCAATTGCGTTTCCAGCAGGTAATAAAAAGTTGCGTGCAAAGCCATCTTTAACGGTTACAACATCGCCTGCAGCGCCTAAGCCTGCAACTTCACGAGTAAGGATGAGTTTCATAAGTAATTCACTCCTTATTTCGCTGAAGATGTGTAAGGAAGTAAAGCTACTTCACGGCTGTTCTTAACTGCTGTGGCGATCGAGCGCTGGTGCTGAGTGCATGCACCTGTAACGCGGCGAGCGCGGATTTTGCCGCGGTCAGAGATGTACTTGCGTAGGGTCGCAATATCTTTGTAATCGATATATGTGACCTTCTGCTGACAGAAGCTGCACGGCTTCTTTTTAAACTTTTTATTCAGGGCAGCGGCCTTTGCGCCCTTATTCTTCGGCTCGCGTAGAGCCTTATTATTTCTTGCTCCCATTGTGGTGCTCCTTTTCGGGCCCTAGCCCAGTTAGCTTTTTATGCTTGGTACTAGGAATGGATGGATAGGTGGATTTAAAACGGTGGCTCGTCGGTTGTTGAGGTTCCCCAACCACCGCCAGCTGCCGG
Source organism: Actinomycetes bacterium (assembly GCA_043745325.1). GTDB lineage: Bacteria > Actinomycetota > Actinomycetes > Nanopelagicales > Nanopelagicaceae > Planktophila. The sequence goes on along the minus strand of JAYTTL010000084.1, from coordinate 1,500 downwards.
TGTTGACGATGCTGCAGCCCATGGATCTTCGGTAAATGAATCGGTCGCAGCTGGTGCTGTGAAACCTCCACTAGTACCGCCGGCGCGTTGGGTCTTCGTGACCTTAGCGGTTGCGTTACGTAGCGACGGTCCGACTTCATCTACTTCTACCTCAAAGACTGTTCGCTTTTCGCCCTCTTTAGTTTCATAAGAACGTTGCTTCAATCGACCAGAGAGGATGACACGCATTCCCTTTGTCAGTGACTCAGCAACATTTTCAGCTGCTTGACGCCATATCTGACACTGCAGAAATAGGCTCTCGCCATCTTTCCACTCGTTAGTCTGCTTATCTAAATAGCGAGGTGTTGACGCAACTCGAAACTTTGCTACAGCCGCACCTGACGGTGTGAAACGTAGCTCCGGATCGTCAACTAAGTTGCCAATCATTGTGATGGTTGTATCTCCTGCTGCCATTTTTATTTCCTCATCTCTACTCGTGGAGTCCGTGCTTTATTTATTTTTCTGGGCGTATTACTTTGGTGCGCAGAATCGCTTCATTCAAATTGAGTTGACGATCTAACTCTTTGATTGCAGCTGGTTCGCAGTTCATATCGATAACCGCGTAGATACCTTCGCCCTTTTTCATAATTTCAAAAGACATTCGGCGGCGGCCCCACAAGTCAAGCTTGTTGACGGTTCCGCCGGAGTCTTTAATAATCTTTAAGTATGTTTCTAGGCTTGGTGTGACTGTACGTTCTTCAAGTTCTGGATCAAGAATGACCATAAGTTCGTAGTGACGCATGCGTTAACCCGACCTCCTCTGGACTAAGACGGCCACGGTATTTCCGTGACAGGAGGGTTAGTGCTTCCTGAACCGGTTTTATCTGTCGACTCAAGAGGGTTAAGGGTAGGCCTTAGAGGCCTGAAAGAGTAAATCGAAGCGGGCAGCCTGTGGATTTCCAGCCTGAAACAGTCTCCGGGCGAGAGCCCACATAAGGTACAGGGTCGTTGCGATACGCAGAATTGTCAGTGCCGCATACCCACCAGCGGCCAGACCAAAGTGGGCTCCGGTTACTAACGCTATGTGCTGCCAAATTGCAACATGATAAATAACTTCACCCGCCTGCCAGAGCCAAAAAGCTGGAAGCTCCTTTGCGCTTGCCAATGCAATTACCGCAAGTGGGGTTAACCACAAAACATACTGTGGCGAGTAAACCTTACTTGCGACCATGACTGTTGCCAGCACAATAAAAGAGATTGATGCAAGCGTTGGCGTTGATGTGAGTTCGAAGAAAAAGATTGTTATTGCCGTTATCCCAACTAAAAAAAGCAAAAGCGCTAAATAGTTCAAATTTTTTAAGTTTAATCCCAATTGACTTAAAGCTAACCAAATTGAGCCCCAATCGGCACCTCGCTCCATATTCAATTTATAGAAACGCCACCATCCTGTTGGTGTTGAAAGGGCAATGGGAAGATTAATCGCCAACCAAATGGCAATAACGCTCGCTAAGTATTTAAATA
>JAYTTL010000083.1:0-2116 GCA_043745325.1 Actinomycetes bacterium | reverse complement strand
TCAAGGTTGCAATTTTAATTGCCTGGCCTGCCATAATCCGCAAACGATTCCAATACATACCCCACGGGCACGCCAGATGCGTGTGGAGGATGTTGTTGAAGAGATCCGTACGTCAATGCCTTATATCTCGGGCGTTACAGTTTCAGGAGGTGAAGCGACCGTACAACATGCCTTCGTACTTGAACTTTTTAAAGAGTTAAAACGTCGTCCCGAATTTTGCGACCTCACAACTTTCATTGATAGCAATGGCAACGCCACACAAGCCATTTGGGATTTACTTGCTCCATACACCGATGGCATCATGCTTGATTTGAAAGCCCTAGATGATGAGAACCACATCGCCTTAACCGGAAGTTCAAATAAAGTTGTTTTAGCGTCGATTCAATATCTGGATTCAATCTCCAAACTTTATGAAGTTCGCTTACTTTTAGTTCCAGGCCACAATGATTCTGACGAAGTCTTAATTAAGACTGCCGTGTGGCTCAAAAACATTAATCCACACATGAAGATTAAGATCAACGCTTTTACTTCTCATGGCGTTCGAGCCACTGCCCGAGATTGGCCAGAGGCAAACGAGCGCGATTTACGTCGTTATCGATCCATTATCAATTAAAGCGAGGCAAAGCCTGCTTCAAGTACGCTCAACGCATCAAGTAAAAGCTCATCGGTAATTACCAATGGGGGTAAGAAGCGAATAACATTTGAATAAGTGCCTGCGGTCAGGACCAATACGCCCTTACTTTGGCAGTACTTAACCACTGCGTTCATCGCAGCAGTATTAGGATTCTTTGTACCAGCTTCGACTAACTCAATTGCCTGCATCGCGCCTCGACCTCGGACTTCACCAATAATTGGGTACTTTGTTTGCAAGGCACGAAGTGAATCGCCCAAAATTCTTCCAATATGTTGGGCGCGAGCAACAAGGTTTTCTTCCTCAATGGTTTCAAGGGCACCAAGGGCGGCGGCACAAGCGATTGGATTTCCGCCGAACGTTCCACCTAATCCAGCAAAATGTACTGAATCCATAACTTCGGCACGACCAGTAATGCCTGCAAGTGGCAAACCACCGGCAATTCCCTTAGCTGTGACGATGATGTCCGGAATCACATTTTCATCTTCAACGGCAAACATGTGTCCGGTGCGGGCAAAACCAGTTTGAACTTCATCGGCAATAAAAATGATCCCATTTTCAGAGGAATACTTTGCGAGCGCTGGCATAAAACCTTTTGGTGGGACTATGAATCCACCCTCGCCTTGAATTGGTTCGATTAAAATCGCGGCAACATTATGTGCGCCAATCTCTTTATCAATCTTCGAGGTAACTAATTCAATTGCATCTTCGGTAATCGTTGCCTGATTGCCCACCCAATGAAATGAATAGGGCATCGGTACTCGATAAATCTCAGGTGCAAATGGCCCAAATCCCTCTTTGTAGGGCATGTTCTTGGCCGTTAGCGCCATAGTTAAATTTGTACGGCCATGGTAACTATGTTCAAAGACAACAATGGCTGGACGTTTGGTGTAATGGCGCGCAATCTTTACTGCGTTTTCTACGGCCTCAGCCCCTGAGTTAACAAGAAGGGACTTCTTTTTGTGATCGCCCGGCGTAATTGCATTTAATTTTTCGCAGACTTCGATGTAATTCATATACGGGGCAACGGTAAAACACGTATGCGTAAATGCCTGTACTTGTTCGATGACTCGATCTACTACGCGACTAGTTGCGTTTCCAACGTTAACGACGCCGATTCCTGAACCTAGGTCGATTATTTGATTGCCATCGATATCGAGCAGAATTGCATCACTTGCGCGTTCGATAATGACTGGGATTGCCATACCCAATCCCCCAGATGTCGCCTCACTGCGGCGCTTGAGCGCCTCAATAGATTTTGGTCCTGGAATTGCCGTGACCAGACGACGTTCTTGAGTCAGATTAGTCAATGTGTTCATGGCTAAAGTCTAAGCCCATATTTCGTATGTCGAACTCTAGAAGTTAGGCTTGGGCTATGAGTTCACTGAGAGTTTCGGCACCTCTACTTGATGCCTATCTTTCATACTTTGAATCCAAGCGCCGACCATTCACGATTCCCGGACACAAGCAGAGAGCCTCTCGCCT
>JAYTTL010000082.1:0-2117 GCA_043745325.1 Actinomycetes bacterium | reverse complement strand
GGCGACCTCATTTCACGTTCCGTGGAGTGCAAATAGAGTGTCACTTCACTGAAAATAGGATGTCATTTCCACTGAAAATACGGTCTCTCTTTACATCAACTGCAACCAGATGTGTTGCCACAGCCTTCGCATACATAGCAGGCACCCGACATGCGCATCTTGACCCCGCAGGTCATGCACAAAGGAGCATCGGCTTTGATGCCAGAGAGAGCTTCCATCAACTCGGTGGATGAACCAAACTGTTGCTTGTTATCGACTGTGATCGAAACTGGCTTTGGCGCTGCGACTATTGGTGCCACCGGAGCGCTGACTTCGAGGTTTTCATAATCCTCAACAACGTCCTCGGTGTACTCGCCCGTTTCTAGTGCGCGAGCGCGCTCAGTCGATGTATACAGAGCCATTGAACTTCTGGAATCAAAGGGCAGGTAATCAAGGGCTAAGCGACGGAAGATGTAATCCATCATCGACTGGGCCATGCGGATATCGACATCATCGGTCATGCCCGCTGGCTCAAAGCGCAGGTTCGTAAATTTCTCTACAAATGTTTCAAGTGGCACGCCATATTGAAGTCCAATCGAAACTGCGATGGAGAAAGCATCCATGACACCGGCCAGAGTTGATCCCTGCTTACCGAGTTTTAAGAAGACCTCACCCAATGCACCATCGGCATATGCCCCCGAAGTCATATATCCCTCTGCCCCGCCAACGGAAAATGATGTTGTCGTTGCAGGTCGTGTCTTTGGAAGACGCTTTCGAATAGGAGTAGCTGGATGAGTTGCACTGACCTTTGAGGCGTTCTTTGCCGCTTTACCATCAGATAAAGGTTGGCCAACTTTGCAGTTATCGCGATAGACGGCCAAGGCTTTAATCCCGAGCTTCCACCCTTGGTAATACACCTCTTCTACCTCTTCAACGGTTGCATCGGCAGGCAAGTTAACGGTCTTTGAAATTGCACCCGATAAGAATGGTTGGCAGGCTGCCATCATTCGAACGTGTCCCATCGGTGCAATGGACCTGGCACCTAGTGCGCAGTCAAAGATGTCGTAATGCTCGGGCTTTAGACCAGGTGCATCGATGACGTGGCCGTGGGATGAGATAAATTCAACGATCGCCTCAACGGTTTCTTCTGTATATCCAAGCTTTCGAAGCGCGGCAGGAACTGTCTGGTTAACGATCTGCATTGACCCGCCGCCGACGAGCTTCTTGAACTTAACGAGTGAGAAGTCAGGTTCGATTCCTGTTGTGTCGCAGTCCATCATCAAACCAATCGTGCCAGTAGGGGCAAGAACTGAGATCTGGGCATTGCGCCAGCCATTCTTGTCTCCCGTTGAAAGACATGCATCCCAGGCGTTGTTGGCCTCGCTCCAAACATCTCGATCTAGAGTTGTTTCAGACTTTGCCGCCGATGATGCCGATGCGTGCTTTCGCATCACGCGTGCATGCGGTTTGGCATTTTGGGCAAAGCCCTCATATGCCCCAACGATGCCTGCTAGCTCTGCCGATCGTTTGTAAGTAACTCCACTCATGAGAGATGTGATGGCACCGGCTAATGCGCGTCCACCATCTGAGTCATAGGCAAGTCCCGATGCCATCAAAAGCGCACCGAGGTTTGCATAACCAATACCTAGTTGGCGATATGCCTTTGTTGTATCCCCGATTGCCTCAGTTGGAAAATCTGCAAAACAGATGGAGATATCCATTGCAGTAATAATCATTTCTGCAGCGCGACCAAAAGTCTTAGCATCGAAGGAGCCATCTGACTTAAGAAATTTCATTAAGTTAAGCGAGGCTAAGTTACATGATGAGTTATCAAGGGACATGTATTCAGAGCATGGGTTCGATGCGTTGATGCGACCGGTTTCAGGATTAGTGTGCCAATCATTGATGGTGTCATCGTATTGAATTCCAGGATCGGCGCAGGCCCATGCAGCTTGTGCCATCTTGGTAAATAGTGTGCGTGCATCAACGGTCTCTATAACTTCGCCACTTGCGCGCGCGGTTAAACCAAAGCTCTCACCTTTTTCTACTGCGCGCATAAACTCATCCGATACTCGAACGGAGTTGTTAGCGTTTTGATACTGAACACTAATGATGTCTTTACCACCAAGATCCATATC
>JAYTTL010000081.1:0-2126 GCA_043745325.1 Actinomycetes bacterium | reverse complement strand
CTGCGTCACTTTTAATGCATAGTAGGTGAAGGAATATTAACCTTCTTTCCATCAGATGTCCCTTTCGGGTTTTCCTAAGGACCAGACTAACCCTGATCTGATTAACATTGATCAGGAAACCTTAGATTTTCGGCGTTAAAGTTTTTCACTTTAATTATCGTTACTTATACCTACATTTTCTTTTGAAAACACTCCAGCATCGGTCGCCCGACACCTTCAACGCAGTTTTCAATGCTCCCCTACCACTTCTTCGCCGAGGCGAATGAAATTTAGATCTTCGGTTCGTAGTTTGATGCCCGATTATTTTCCGTGCAGGGCCTCTCGACCAGTGAGCTGTTACGCACTCTTTAAATGATTGCTGCTTCCAAGCAAACATCCTGGCTGTTATAGCAATCGGACATCGTTTGTGTGACTTAACGTAGATTTTGGGACCTTAGATGATGGTCTGGGTTGTTTCCCTCTCGGCAATGGATCTTATCACCCACGGCCTCACTGCCAGAAAACATCTTACCGGAATTCGGAGTTTGTCTGGGGTTGGTACCGTTGTGACGGCCCTAGCCCAATCAGTGCTCTACCTCCGGAAGACTCTGTTCCAACGCTGCCCCTAAAGGCATTTCGGGGAGTACGAGCTATCTCCCAGTTTGATTAGTCTTTCGCCCCTAACCTCAGTTCATCGGAGTAGTTTTCAACCCACACCCGTTCGGACCTCCAAATGGTTTTACCCATCCTTCATCCTGACCAAGGCTAGATCACAAGGTTTCGCGTCTGCCGCCCGTTACTATGGGCGCCCTATTCAGACTCGCTTTCGCTACGGATTCGTATCATAAATACTTATCCTTGCAACGGACGCGCAACTCGTAGGCTCATTAAGCAAAAGGCACGCGGTCACTCCCCGGGATAAATCCCGGCTCGCTCCCACCGTTTGTAAGCATACGGTTTCAGGTCTATTTCACTCCCTTCTGAAGGGTTCTTTTCGCCTTTCCCTCACGGTACTAGTTCACTATCGGTCAATGATGAGTATTTAGCCTTGGAGGATGGTCCCCCCATATTCAGACAAGGTTTCACGTGCCCCGCCCTACTTGTTCCGCACCTAGTACCACCAAAGACTTTTTCCATACGGGACTATCACCCTCTGTGGTCGGACTTTCCATTCCGTTTTGATAAGTCGATGGCTATCTTGCGCAGGCTGTTCCGATTTCGCTCGCCACTACTCTCGGAATCTCGGTTGATGTCTATTCCTCAAGGTACTGAGATGTTTCAGTTCCCCTGGTTCGCTTCGCATACCTATGTATTCAGTATGCGATACCCTTGCGGGTGGGTTTCCCCATTCGGAAATCTCCGGATCAAAGCTTATTTGCCAGCTCCCCGAAGCTTATCGCAGGCTATCACGTCCTTCATCGCCTGTAATCGCCAAGGCATCCACCACATGCACTTAGTCACTTGACCCTATAACTTTGACTTCTCAAAGCGCGTTCACGCTAAGAGAAATTGATCAAGGACTGTCTATCAATATGAGTATTTCACGTTCGCCGTCTTCAAACATTCTTGAATTCTTTCGAACTCTAGAATTAAATATTGTTGACGCAATCAACGTGTCACCGACGGCACGGTCCGCCATACAGCGGTTTCCGTCGGTAACCTGATATTTCGACTCTACGAATTATTAAAGAACAACAGCCGACTCTTACGAATCACTGACGAAAGACGCCCTAGGCAGCTTGCGTCAGAAATTGACTGGATGTGAGGTGGTGGAGGATGACGGGATCGAACCGACGACCCCCTGCTTGCAAAGCAGGTGCTCTCCCAGCTGAGCTAATCCCCCATCTTGTGACCTGTGAAGATGGTGGGTCTGGTTGGACTCGAACCAACGACCCCCGCCTTATCAAGACGGTGCTCTAACCAGCTGAGCTACAGACCCTTCACACTATTCCGTGAAGCAATGTCTGACACCTTACGGCGTTTAGCCGGCTCACGTTCACATGCTGTGTTCAACTACAGCCGATAAGAGTGGGCGCTCAAATTTGAGTGCATTTTCCAGAAAGGAGGTGATCCAGCCGCACCTTCCGATACGGCTACCTTGTTACGACTTCACCCCAGTCACGAACCCTGCCGTGGTAATCGCCCTC
>JAYTTL010000080.1:0-2135 GCA_043745325.1 Actinomycetes bacterium | reverse complement strand
CAATTGCCGCTTTTGTAGATGGGGCCAACGACACTGAATCCAAAACGTGAATACGATCGTTGCGCTGGCGATCAGAGAGAACCCCGCGCAGTGCAGCTGCAATCATCTTCTTTGGAGTGCGCTGGAAATATTTACGCGGGCGAACGGCATGTGCTGTACCGCCACCCTTCTGGTTTGGTGAACGTGACGATCCCTGACGGGCGCGACCTGTTCCCTTTTGTTTGAAAGGCTTTTTACCACCACCACTTACTTCACCACGGTTCTTAGATTTCTGAGTACCTTGACGAGCTGCGGCAAGTTGTGCGGTAACAACTTGGTGGATTAATGGAACATTTGTCTGGGCATCAAAAATCTCGGTTGGCAGATCAACTGAACCGACCTTGACACCTTCTGCATTTTTAACTTCAATAGTAAGGGCCATCTTTATACACCTGCCTTAACTGTCTCAAAGATTGCATGCTTTGCAGCAGAACGGATGAAAACAAGTTGTCCATCAGGACCAGGAACCGATCCTTTAATAAGTAGCAAGTTGCGCTCTGCATCAACTGAGTGCACAACTAAATTTTGAGTTGTGACTTTTACGCCACCCATAACACCGGCCATACGCATTCCTTTGAAAACTCGACCAGGGGTTGAACATGCGCCGATTGAACCTGGCATGCGGTGCTTACGATCAACACCGTGAGAAGAGCCAAGTCCATGGAAACCGTGGCGCTTCATAACGCCAGCAGTACCTTTACCAGTACTTGTTCCCGTAGCATCAACGAGCTCGCCCGCTTCAAAAACTGTTGCGCCAATCTCTTGCCCTACGCTGTAACTAGATGTATCGAGGGTTCGCAACTCTGCAACTGAACGGCGTGGTGTCACGCCAGCTTTTGCAAAGTGTCCAATCAGTGGCTTTGTTACTTTCTTTGGGTCAATCGCACCGAATGCAATTTGAACCGCTGAGTAACCGTCTTTTTCAGGTGTACGAATCTGTGTTATGACGCATGGGCCAGCTTCAATAACCGTCACTGGGACCATTTTGTTATGTGCATCAAAAACTTGGGTCATTCCAAGCTTCTTACCGAGAACACCCTTGATGGACGAGCCGGCAGCTTGAGTTGTATATGTCATTTTTCTCGTCCTTTCCTTAGAGTTTAATCTCGATGTCGACGCCAGCTGGCAAATCAAGTCGCATCAATGAGTCAACAGTCTTAGGTGTTGGATCGATGATGTCGATGAGGCGCTTATGTGTGCGCATCTCGAAGTGCTCGCGGCTGTCCTTGTATTTGTGAGGAGAGCGAATAACACAGTACGTGTTCTTCTCTGTTGGTAGCGGCACTGGACCCGCAACCGTTGCACCAGTGCGCTCGACTGTTTCAACGATTTTCTTCGCTGAAGAGTCAATCACCTCATGGTCGTAGGCCTTGAGTCGAATGCGGATCTTCTGTCCCGCCATGTCGTTCTCCTTCGTTTTTAGTAATACATCTATTAATTCTTTACACCTGGAACTTAAAAAACTTTTGTTAGCGCCCGGCGGTTTTTAAGCCGCCGGGCGTTACACAGATTTACTTCTTGATCTTTGTTACTCGACCTGCGCCTACTGTGCGTCCGCCTTCGCGGATAGCAAAGCGCAGACCTTCTTCCATAGCGATTGGCTGGATGAGCGTTACGGCCATCTCAGTGTTATCTCCAGGCATAACCATTTCGGTTCCTGCGGGAAGAGTTACAACGCCTGTTACGTCAGTTGTACGGAAGTAGAACTGTGGGCGATAGTTGTTAAAGAATGGAGTGTGACGTCCGCCTTCATCCTTTGAAAGGATATAAGCAGATGCATCAAACTCGGTATGAGGCGTGATGGAGCCTGGCTTGCAGACAACCTGACCACGCTCAACATCTTCGCGCTTTAGTCCACGAAGAAGTAGTCCAACGTTCTCGCCAGCTTGACCTTCGTCAAGGAGCTTACGGAACATTTCAACACCTGTGACGGTTGTCTTCTGCGCGAGTGGGCGGATTCCAACGATTTCAACTTCTTCGTTAATCTTTACGACTCCGCGCTCAATACGTCCAGTGATTACGGTTCCACGACCTGTGATGGTGAAAACATCTTCAACTGGCATAAGGAATGGCTTATCAATTTCGCGAGCAGGCTG
>JAYTTL010000079.1:0-2137 GCA_043745325.1 Actinomycetes bacterium | reverse complement strand
AAGCAATCACAACGGTGTCGTTATGTGAGGCGGCAATGGTCTGCCACGCGCAAACAACCATCTCCGTCGCTGCTTTACTGGCACTATAAGGATCTTTTCCACCAAGGGGTTCAACCTCAGTGTAGCCCGCGAGCTTTTCAACGTTTTTATAAACCTTATCGGTGGTTATCACGACAACCCACGGGGCGGCTTTATTGCTTAAAACCGCATGCAAAACATTAGCTGTCCCCATGACATTTGTCTCGAAAGTTTCAATTGGCTCTATATATGAGCGGCGTACCAAGGGTTGGGCAGCAAGGTGAAATATTCCATCGAATGTATGTGTTTTAAAGTAATTTTCGACGGCGTCGCGATTTCGAATGTCAAGAATTGCGCTCTCTTTTAGCCCTACATTATCAATGATAGAAAAAAGTGAGTTGTCCTCGGCCTTAAGTGCCAAACCAAATACTTCGGCGCCAGCCAGAACTAATATCCTAGAAAGCCAGGTGCCTTTAAATCCAGTGTGTCCTGTAACCAGAATTTTCTTTCCAGAGTAATCCTTCAAAAAATTAGACATGAAGTTGGTTCACCAAATTTTCCAAGGGGCCTCGTTGTTATTCCACAATTCGTTGAGCTCTTGTGATTCACGGAAAGTATCCATCGGTTGCCAGAAACCTTCATGTTTGTATGACTTTAGCTCGCCTTTTTTAGAGAGGTTTTCAAGAGGTGCTTTTTCTAAAACACATTCAGCATCTAAATAGTCAAAAATTTCAGGCTCAAAAATAAAATAGCCGCCGTTGACCCATTTTTCAGCGCGGGGTTTTTCGGCAAACTCGCTCACTGTGTTTTCTTCATCTATCTGCATTGCGCCAAATCGATTTGTTGGACGGACCGCGGTGACCGTTGCCGTTTTGCCGTGTGAATTATGAAAGGCCGTGAGAGCTTTAAGATCAATATCTGCTACGCCATCGCCATAGGTGCAGAGAAAACTTTCATCTTGGACATACTTTTTAATGTTATGGATTCTTCCACCCGTCATTGTTGTAAGCCCCGTATTGGCAAGTGTTACGCTCCAATTTTCGGTACTTGACTGTGCGTGTTGAATCGTCCCTTTATTTTCGCCAAGCTTGACCGTGATGTCATGAGTTCGTGCCTCATAATTCATAAAAAAATCTTTAATAAAATCGCCCTTATAGCCGAGGCAAATCACAAAATCATTTATACCTTGAGTCGAAAGTGTTTTCATTATGTGCCAGAGAATTGGTCTCCCACCAATTTCAACCATTGGCTTTGGGCGATACTCAGTCTCTTCACGAAGACGCGTTCCGAGTCCGCCTGCAAGAATTACCGCTTTCACGAAATTCCCCCTTTAAAAGTTGTAATTAAAACCTATCGGCACGGGCTCCAAAGGATTATGGAAGCGGTATTTAGAGCCCTATATTACTATCCTTGCTCACGTAATCAAACGAGCTGAAGGGTGGCAATGATGTCCAATAACGCAATACCCTTCACAAAGGCGTCAGACCTTGCCCTTGCCGCCCGTCACGAAATTATTTCTATGACAAGTGTGGCCAAGGCTTCACATGTGGCTTCAGCCTTATCGGTGGTCGATATTTTAAGTGTCCTTTATACAGGAGCCGCCAATATATCTCCTAACAATATGGATAAGACTGACCGAGATATTGTAATTTTGTCGAAAGGTCACTCTGCCTCCGCCCTTTATTCCGTTTTAGCGCTCCAACAATTTTTCCCAAAGCAATGGCTTGAGCAATATTGCGCCAATGACGCACCTCTCGGCGGTCACGTAACATCAAAGGGCGTGCCCGGCGTCGAATTATCAACTGGCTCTTTGGGTCATGGTCTTCCGTATGGTCTTGGAATTGCAATGTCTCGCAAAAAAAGCGGTGCTAAGGGGCGAGTATTTGTTGTTATGTCGGATGGCGAATGTGATGAAGGAACAACGTGGGAATCGGCCATGATTGCTAACCATCATGAACTCGATAACTTAGTTGTTATTGTTGATCGCAACAGAATTCAATCCTTAACTTTCACTGAAGATACCTTACGGCTCGAACCATTTGCCGATAAGTGGATTGCTTTTGGTTGGGAGGCACAAACCGTACCTGGACATGACTATGAACTCTTATCGAAGGCTTTG
>JAYTTL010000078.1:0-2144 GCA_043745325.1 Actinomycetes bacterium | reverse complement strand
ATAACGTCGGTGATTGCGCAGGAATGGCGGCGGACTTGTTCGAGTCATATGCAGTAACTCTTGTTGCCGCTTTAATTCTAGGCAAAGCTGCCTTCGGCGATGCCGGACTTATCTATCCATTGATAGTTCCAGCGATTGGAACCGTCACCGCGGTCATCGGAATCTTCTTAACGAAGCTTCGTAGCACTGACAAGTCAGCGATGACTGCAATTAATCGCTCATTCTTTATTTCAGCAATTATCAGTGCCGGTTTAACCGCACTGGCTACATTTACATATCTGCCATCTGATTTCAAACTACTTACAGGTCTATCCCCAGAGGCTGTGACGGCGGCAGGCAATACAAATCCGCGCGTCTTGGCGATCGGTGCGGTACTTATCGGAATCGCACTTGCAGCATCCATTCAAGTTCTGACCGGCTACTTCACTGAAACCGGCAAGCGTCCCGTTAACGACGTTGCCGCATCATCTGAAACCGGCGCCGCAACGGTGATTTTGGCCGGTATTTCAGTTGGCTTTGAATCAGCTGTTTACTCTGCAATCTTAATCGCGTCGGCAGTCTTCGGTGCCTTCTTGCTCGGCGGCGGAAGCATTGTGCTTTCACTACTTGCAATCGCACTTGCCGGAACTGGTTTACTAACAACTGTTGGTGTGATTGTGGCTATGGATACATTTGGTCCAATTTCAGATAATGCTCAAGGTATCGCTGAAATGTCGGGCGATGTCGAAGGCGAAGGCTCGAAGATTCTTACCTCCCTAGATGCTGTAGGAAATACAACGAAGGCAATCACAAAGGGTATTGCAATTGCTACCGCCGTTCTTGCAGCTACTGCATTGTTCGGTGCATTCACCGATGCAATCAAGCAAGCAGTTATTGACGCTGGACAAAAGACTGCCGATCTTGCACTTCAGTACCAAGGCATTCTTGATGTTGCAAACCCACGTAACTTAGTGGGCTTAATTATTGGCGCAGCAGTTGTGTTCTTGTTCTCAGGTCTTGCAGTTAATGCGGTATCACGAGCAGCAGGGGCAGTCGTCGTTGAAGTTCGTAAGCAGTTCATCGAACATCCCGGAATTATGAAAGGCACCGAGAAGCCTGACTACGGTCGAGTAGTCGATATCTGTACCCGCGATTCATTGCGCGAATTAGTAACTCCAGGGCTACTTGCAGTCATGGCACCCATCGCAGTTGGTTTTGGTCTTGGTGTGGGTGCACTTGGTGCTTATTTGGCCGGAGCGATCGGTACGGGAACTCTCATGGCAGTCTTTCTTTCTAACTCAGGCGGTGCTTGGGATAATGCAAAGAAGATGGTTGAAGATGGACATCACGGTGGAAAAAATAGTGATGCTCACGCGGCAACAATCATTGGTGACACTGTCGGAGATCCATTTAAGGACACTGCCGGTCCAGCTATTAACCCACTTATCAAGGTAATGAACTTGGTCGGTCTCTTAATCACTCCAGCTATCGTTTCACTTGCTCTGGGTGGAAGTTCAACAACCAGCACAATGATTGGTATCGGGGCAACCCTCGTCATCATCGCTGCTTTGATCCGAAACCGTCGTCAAGCGACTGCGATTCTGGACTAAATAAAGCGGCGATATTGTTCTGCGGTCACGGTGTGACCCTGACTCGAAGGATTACATGGCAAAAGCAAAGACTGACCTCATTAAGTTGGTGATTGTTGAATCACCGGCAAAGGCCAGAAAGATTGGTAGCTACCTCGGCGACGGCTATGTCGTCGAGGCTAGCGTCGGCCATATTCGTGACCTTCCCCAGCGGGCGGCCGATATTCCGCAAGAGTATAAGAAAATTGCGTGGGCTAAAGAGGGCGTCGATATTGAAAATGATTTTGCGCCACTCTATGTCATTAATCCAGATAAGCGGGCAAAGGTAGCTGAGTTAAAAGCGTTAATGAAAAACGCCGAAGAGTTAATTCTAGCAACGGATGAAGACCGCGAAGGCGAAGCTATTGCATGGCACTTAGTAGAGGTTCTACAACCCAAAGTACCCATTAAGCGAATGGTCTTTAACGAAATTACCAAGGAAGCAATTCAAGAGGCCGTTGAAAATACACGGGATTTGGATTATCACTTAATAGATGCTCAAGAGACACGTCGCGTATTAGATCGCTTATTTGGTTA
>JAYTTL010000077.1:0-2194 GCA_043745325.1 Actinomycetes bacterium | reverse complement strand
AATTTGATGTAGAGATAGATTTGAATGCAGATGATATGGAACCTTATGTCACATGGGGAACCAACCCCGCTCAGGGAGCCCCACTCAATTCATTCGTTCCAAATCCTGCCGATCTTAGCGATGACGAAGCGCGCGGAGCGGCCGAAAGAGCGCTCGCGTACATGGGTCTGACTGCGGGCACACCGCTTAAAAAGATAGCCATTGACACTGTTTTTCTGGGCTCTTGCACCAACGGTCGCATTGAAGATTTACGTGCTGCCGCCGATGTTCTAAAGGGTAAGAAAATCTCGTCAACGCTTCGCATGTTGGTTGTTCCAGGCTCAGCACGCGTGCGCTTAGAGGCCGAAGCCGAAGGTCTAGATAAAGTATTTATCGATGCAGGTGCTGAATGGCGCAATGCAGGATGTTCGATGTGTCTTGGAATGAACCCTGATCAATTAGTCGTTGGAGAGCGCTCAGCTTCGACTTCAAATAGAAACTTTGAAGGTCGTCAAGGCAAAGGTGGGCGAACGCATTTAGTGAGCCCACTTGTTGCTGCAGCAACGGCACTACGCGGCACACTTTCATCACCGGCAGATTTGTAAAGGGAGACACAGACTCATGGAAAAATTCATTAGCCATACGGGCACCGCAGTTCCACTTCGCCGTAGCAATGTAGATACCGATCAAATAATTCCTGCCGTATATTTGAAACGAGTCACGCGCAGCGGATTTGAAGATGGCTTATTTGCCGCTTGGCGAAGTGAACCCGATTTTGTTTTAAATCAACCGGCTTATAAATCAGCGACCATACTTATCGCCGGTGTGGATTTTGGTACTGGATCTTCGCGAGAGCATGCAGTGTGGGCGCTTCAAAATTATGGCTTTAAAGTTGTAATTTCTAGCCGCTTTGCCGACATTTTTCGTGGCAACTCTTTAAAGGGCGGTTTGCTAACTCTCATTCTTGATCAGAGTGAGGTTGAAGCGTTGTGGCGCAGCGTCGAGGCCGATCCAAGCTTGCAGATAAAAGTCGATTTGGAGTCTGGCACCGTCACTTATAACCAGATAACTCTTCACTTTGTTATCGATGATTACACCCGTTGGCGATTAATGGAGGGTCTTGACGACATCGGATTAACTATAAAAAACAGTGAATTCATCGACTCTTTTGAAAAAACTCGAGCTTCATGTAAGCCGACAACTCTGCCAATTCGAAGCTGATACCTCATTTTTAGGCCTAATTCACGGCTTTTAGGTGAAGTACACGCGTAAAAATTAGAACCCTCAACGCTAAATTGAGGGTTTTCTATGTGTAAAACAAGGGTTTTTTAACTCTTTTTGGAAAAATAAATAGTGCGACACGCCTGCACTAATAACCTTACCGCGGCATATGTGCGCGTAAGTTTATGAACACGTTAAGCAGTTGCTTAACATTTACGCGTAAATAAGGGGATTTCAATGAATAAGGCCCAATTCATTGCGGCGTTGGCACCACACTTCAACGACAGCAAGAAGGAAGCAGCTCACGCTGTAGATATCGTTTTTGACACCATTGTTCGCAACCTGCACAAGGGCGAAGATGTCATGATCAACGATTTTGGTAAGTTCAAGAAAGTTGATCGCAAAGCACGCATCGGGCGTAACCCGTTCACGGGTGAGACCATCAAAATCAAGGCATCGAAGAAGGCACGCTTCCTACCTGCAAAGGGTTTGAAAGATGTTATCTCAGGTGCACGCAAGCTTGCTCCTGCACCTAAGCCAGAACCAAAGCCAGTCGTTAAGGCTGTCGTTAAGGCAAAGCCCGTTGCAAAGAAAGTTGTAGCTAAGAAGGTTGTTGCCAAGAAGGCTCCAGCTAAGAAGGCTCCAGCTAAGACGGCTAAGAAGTAGTACATCTCGCACACTCTCAAATGAGACGGGGCTGGCAATTGCTAGCCCCGTTTTCTTTTTCTACCCAGTAATATGGGCAAATGACGGAGTACACAATTTCCTATGCTCCTCCAACCGGCAAGCCCCTCGGAACAAATCTCGCCTTTAAAATCGGCACCGCCGTGTGTATTCCAATTCTTAATCTGGTCGGGAAAAAACGCTGGCGCGGGGCGGAAAATATTCCAAAGAGTGGCAAGGTAATTGTGGCTAGCAACCATCTCTCTTATTTAGATGTTTTATTTTTAACGCACTTTCTCTACCGCAATGGTCGCGCCCCACGCTACATAGG
>JAYTTL010000076.1:0-29312 GCA_043745325.1 Actinomycetes bacterium | reverse complement strand
TTGTTAACCAGTCGATGTAAACCCCATCTTCGGAGCCAGGACCTTTGCCAACGTCATAGAAACCATCGGCTCCAAGGGCGGCAGTCTCTAAACTTTTAGACAGAAGACCACGAATAGATTCGTCAGTGAAAAACTCCATTCCGCAATTAGAATGATGGATAACAAACCATTCTTTCGTGCCTAATAATTTGTAAGAAATAACGAGTGATCGGATAGCGTCATCACTTGCGCGACCGCCAGCATTCCGAATGACGTGTGCATCTCCCTCTGAAAGTCCCGCATATTTCGCAGGGTCGAGCCGAGCATCCATGCATGTCAAAATCGCGAACTGTCGGGCTGGTGGCAATGCAAGTAAACCCTTTTCTCCAAATGACCCTACATACTTTGCGTTCGCTTCTAAAACTTCTTGTAGAACTGACATAATTTCTCCGATTCAATTAAATATTAAAGCCTTTAGCTTCTGACGACCGAAAAAATAGCAGAGTCTATTCCAAATGAGAACTCAAGAAGCTCTCTCATCTGCAAATGATAAGCAGAAGAATTTTTCTCTCAAATGCAATCCAATCGCATACTTTCAGTTGTCATATTATTTGAACACATGGTTCACATCGAATCCTGTCTTCTGAAAAGTACCTACAATTACTTTATTCGTTTCAAGACGCGAAAGAACTTTCTGGGCATCAAGTTCGTAAAGTTCTTATCGATAACCTAGGACTCAATGAAACAGAAGCACTGGAGGTATTACAGTGACACGATAAAAACTTGAAATATATGAAGATGAATCTGGTTCTTGAACTGGGTTTGCAAAGTTAGGCAACGGGAATGAATCTGACAGGTACACAGTGTTTGCCGACTCTTTGGAAGAGTTGCGTGAGTTAGTCCAAGCGGGAGTTGATGGGGGACTTGGTATCGCAGATATTTCATTTTAAGAGGTTTTCTTAACTAATTCCGAAGTAACTAGCTAAATAGGAATTTCCAGATTGGTTCGAACTCGACCCGCCCAACATATGGCGGGATATTTGTGCCAGTTGCGTGTTCGCACCTTTGTGGTCCTAAAGTATCCCAATGACTAATCGCACTGTACTTATAACTGGCGGCTCTCGTGGAATCGGCGCGGCAGTTGCCCGTGAATTTGCCGCAGCGGGAGATCGAATAGCTATTCATTATGTTTCATCCGCCCAAGATGCACAGCATGTTGCTGATTCACTTGATGGTCAGGGGCACATTATTGTTCGCGCAGATTTACGCAATCCTGATGCAATCAAATCCATGGTCAATGATGTGGCACAACAGTTCGGTGTAATTGATGTCTTAATCAACAACGCGGGGGTGTTCTACGATCATCCAATCGAAAGTTCAACATATGAGAATTGGCAAAAAGCGTGGTCGGATACTTTAGGGGTTAATTTGATTGGCGCTGCCAATGTAACGTGGTGTGCATTTCAACATATGCCAAAAAATGGAACTTCTCGAATCGTTAATATCGGTTCGCGTGGAGCTTTTCGGGGCGAACCCGTCAGTCCTGCCTATGGTGCATCAAAGGCTGCCATCGTTGCCTTTGGTCAATCCATTGCCAAAGCGTTAGCACCGATGCACATTGGTGTAACAACTTTGGCACCGGGTTTTGTTGAAACGCAAATGGCTACACCTTTGCTTAATGGCCCTGAAGGCGATGGTATTCGAGCTCAGAGTCCATTCAATCGAGTCGCGTTGCCAGAGGAGTTAGCTAAAGCTGTTTACTTCCTAGCATCTCCTGATAGCGAGTGGGCAAGTGGTGCTGTTTTAGATTTCAATGGTGCATCGTATTTACGGATGTAGGGTGATTAAACAGTCTAACATTTAGAGGAAGCATCAAAAATTATTTTCGATTCCCCCTTAGTCGAGTTTTAGAATCAATTTCTGGTAATTCCGATTGTTAAAAATAGAAAAAGAAGACCGATTGATAAAACCGCAATAGCTAGAGAGATTTTCTTGGCTTTACTCATTCTGACGAATTCCTTGTTTTCGTCACGAAATGGCGTCATCGTCGGACGTGTTGCGATAATAACCAAAATATAAATTGAGGCAAAAAGCAAAATCCGTCCAAAACTTCCTATAGTCCAATCAAAATCAGAGATGATATCAATTGAAATCTTTATTGGGATAATTAAACTCAATCCTAAGAGAATACCTCTGGTTCGTTTACCTAGTGCCGTATTCCAAATTGCAACCGAAGCAAGTGCAACAGTTGGAAACATAATTGCCCCCGCCGCAGTGAATAAAGGTAAAGTAAAAATTACTCCTGCTATACGTACTAAGAGCACACTTCTTTTTCGCTTTAATTTCTTACGTAGTATAAAGACTATTGATTGATTTATGGCAAAAATCATGAATGCCATCACGATAAAGAATGTTCCGCTCCAAGAGAACTCAGGATTAGTGGAAATCCATCTCATCCATGCACGGGCTATGACACCTAAAACAAATCCGCCAAATAGCGAAGTTACAATCAACCTGCCATTACCTACTCTTATCTCAGTCTCCATCTTTAAACTTTAATGTTGGAATTCATCATTTTCAATAGTTTTAGATCTAGAGAAGTTGAGTGCTCTACTAGAGGAATCCTTTCAAAACTAGAATATCCGAGGGTTACCTAAAGCAAAGAAGATGGGAGTTTTGGACAATTCTTCATATTTTCCATGTCAATTGACAGGCTCCCACCCAATGTTGAATTCATGCGATACTTAACCATGAGCGAAATTACGCGTGTTTCTAAAAAATGGAGCGATAACGATGCTAAGCGCTGCATCATCGTTCCATCGGACCTAGACCATAAGTATTCGCGCGGCACTCTAGGAGTAATTACCGGTTCAGCGCAGTATCCAGGGGCCGCGGTCTTATCCACGTCGGCAGCTGCTGCTACAGGAATTGGAATGATTCGTTTTCATAGCTCATCTGGTTTAGCTCATCTGGTGTTACATGCAACACCATCGGTCGTGGTCCAACCTGGAAAAGTATCTGCTTGGTTGATTGGCTCTGGAATCCCTGCGAAAAAAAATTCGGATATCACGACATGGCTTCGACATCGTTGGTTTAAATCAGTGCGATTACAAAGCGTGCCAACCGTTTTAGATGCCGGTGCCCTGTATATGTCGGGTTCTCTTGAACAACCAACACTTATTACTCCTCATAGCGGCGAACTATCAACACTATTGTCTTCCCGAGGTGTACCTGTCTCTATTGAAGCCATTGAAGGTGATCCTAAGAAATGGGTACAAGTTGCAGCTAAAACACTTGGTGTCACAGTTCTTTTGAAAGGCTCGGTAACCTATGTGGCTAATAACGAAATTCTAATCGAACTACCGGCGGCCACTACCTGGCTCGCAACTGCTGGTACAGGCGATGTATTGGCAGGAATCATTGGTGCATTAGTTTCAACTAACTCCATTGAAATATTAAACGATGCAAATCGTTTAGCTGAAGTTGCAGCAACGGGTGCTCTGATTCATGCACACGCCGCAAAGATTGCATCTAGGGGTGGCCCTATTTCTGCTGAGATGCTTGTCACAGAAATCTCTGGTGCCATCTCTCAATTACTGAAATAGATCATATAAGCGTAATTTTCATTTTTCTTTGTTGCTACCATTTTTTTATGAATGAACGTGTATTAGTAGTTGTAGATGATGGATTCGAACTCTCAACATTAGTACCAGCCCTTAGATTGCATGAAATGGATATTATTGGTGAGGCCCGAAGTGAAAGTGTGGCCCTAACACTCTTGCACAGACTGCAACCCGACGTTGTACTTCTAGATATGCATGTTGCTGGAATCTCTGCGATCAGAATTGCAGTAAATTTACGAAAATCTAAACCTAAAGTTGGTATTGTAATTTTGGAAAGTTGCGCGGATGTGAGACTTCTTGGCGATCGCCACGTAGATATTCCATCTGGAACTAAGGTAATTCTCAAGCAATCGGCAACCGATCTTTTGGTCTTGTGTTCTGCAATTTCTGAGGCAAAAATTTCGGCGCATGAGAATCATGAAGTCACTTGGATTAAGGGAAATGTATCGATTAAGGAGAAATCCCTAAATAGTCTGCTCGTGCAATTAACCGATGTCCAAGTGCAAACTCTACGCTTAGTTGCCGACGGCTTAACAAATGCCCACATAGGCCGGGTGAGGTATGTAAGTGAAAAATCAGTCGAACAGATAATCTCTCGTGTGGCGCAAGAGTTCAATATTCAACCCGATCGCAACAAAAATATGCGTGTGCAGTTAGTCAGTGAATACTACAAGTGGCTGGGCGCGCCTCACCACTGAAAGCTGATTCACATTAAATCACGGTAAAGTTACCCGTTATGGAGTTTGAAGAGCTACGCAGGCGTTGGAACGAAGTTCTCGATGCGCTTCTTGCCGCCGATAGAACCGCTTGGTTAGCTTTTTTTGACGCCAGAATTGCCGGTTTTGATGGGCAAACTGTGAGGCTGGATTTTTCAGATAGTCAAAAACTTGGAGCCGCTCACGAATTCTCAGAAATGCGTAAAAAACAAGATGTGCTGTTAATTTCGACGATTAAAGAGGTTTTGAATATTGATGTTGAGATTGCCGAACAATGAAAATTCGCGCGGTCATAACCGTCCTTTCGCTATGGCTACTGAGCATAGGTCTGCCCAGCGCGTTTGCAGGCACTGCCCAACTTTCACTTTCAGTACGGCAGACTCCTTCGAATAGTGAAGCACTTTTAACCTTTTACGGCGCGATTAAACCTGCTAAATCTGGAATTACGGTATCAATCCAAATCGACGGCGATGGAGTGTGGAAAACGACTCGCTTCAAAAGTAAAACGGTAAAGACGGGCTCTTGGAAAATTACCGCTTTGGCAGCGGCCATCGATTCTCGCGTTTCCTATCGTGCAACCGCACTTATTGGTGGAAAGAAAATTTACTCACCGATTCGCTCCATCGTTATCAAACAAACTCCCGCCATGTCTGAAACCGATCCGATTTTGGTGATGGGGCAATTCGGTCCTGGCGGACGTATTCATGGCGCCGATATAAGTCGCTGGCAACATCCTAATGATGCGACAATCGATTTTGTAAAAATGTATGAAGCCGGCGTTCGATTTGTGATGATAAAGGCATCGGACACCCGGGACATCGCCGATGCGCTCTCACTCAAATACTTAACGATGGATCACATCGCCGCACAGGCGGCCGGTATTTACACTGGCTTCTATCACTATGCGATTTTGCCCGACGTAACCGATGACTTTGAAATTATTCGCGATGCGACTGCACAAGCGCAAAAAGCCACTTGGCGGTTGGCATCAATTGGTGGATATACCGAGCGCGACCTTCCTTATGCGCTAGATCTAGAAAATAAATGTGTACGTCTTTCAACGTCAGGTGCCTGTCAAAAATATGCTTCGCGTGATGAAGTTACCTTGTGGGCAACAACTTTCCTGCGAATTCTGAAGGAAAAAACGGGTAAGACTCCTATTTTGTACTCATACTCTAATTTTCTTGAAGGCTCCATGAATCGAAATGCCGAATTGGCGCAGTATCCACTGTGGTTGGCCCAGTATGCAATTGATCCATCAAATCCCCTAAATCAGCCGGGGTTAAAGGCCAGTGGATGTTATGTGCACTCATGGACCGGTGCCAACTGTGATTCTCAGTGGACCATGTGGCAGTACACATCTTGCGGTATCGCACCTAAGTACGGAGTTCCAGGAAGCAGACTGGATTTGAATGTATTTAGAGGAAATGCGCAAGCGTTCATGGATTTAGTTCAAGGTAGTTGGACACCCGCAATCGTTGATTTAATGCCCAGCAACGAGCCGACGCAATTAACGGTAGTCAAACAATCAGCGTCAACCACAAATAAATATGTAACTTTTACGGTAACCGTGGCCCGACCCGATTTATCCCCTGTCGTAACTGGAAGTGTAAAATTAGTATTCGACGCGCTCAATCCCCCAAGTGTTAAGCCAACACAGAGTGTTATTCGATCAACAAGTGGGGAATGGACCTTGGCAATCAAAGGAGTTCCGGCTGGAAATTACGTCGGAAAAATACTATTTACCGATGGATCGCAAACGCATGCCCAAAGTTCTCAACCGGTAAGTTTCACGCTTGAACAAGGCCCAACACCCTCACCAACACCCTCACCAACCAATAAACCAACGCCACGACCTTCAGTTGATGGATGCGCCAACCAGATTAAGAATTAATTTTTTCGCGAGCAATCTTGAGTTCACCGAGAGCAATTAATTCTTGCTCGACAATTGACTTGTACTCTGCAATCGATTCTTTTCGATCCTTGTTTGACCAATTAAGCACTGGCGAAATAATTTCAGCAACACTCTCCGCCAAGTCGGCACCATGTCCTTTAGCCTCAAAAGAAATGCGTGTGCGCCGGGATATGACATCGCTAACAGATTGCGCACCTTCATGACTTACCGAATACAGAATTTCGGCTCTAATGTAGGGTAAATCGGGTGATAACTTTTTAGCCAAAGTAGCATTTTCTTTTATCAAAATAAATATTTCATTAATCATAGAGCCGTAACGATTTAGAAGATGTGTAACGGTCTCGGGTTCCAAACCACTCTCTTCGGCTATTCGCTCAACTTGCTGCACCAATGCAAAATAGCCATCGGCGCCTACTAATGGCAGCTTCTCGGTTACTGATTCCGACGTTAATTTACGCAGCTCATTTACTGCTAGATCGATGACATCCTTACTCATGATGCGATAGGTCGTATATTTACCGCCGGCAACACTGACAAAGCCCGGCGCTGGACGATCTACCGTATGTTCGCGCGAGAGCTTAGTGGTTGCCGAATTCTTTTTATTTGCTACCAATGGGCGCAGGCCGGCATAAACTCCAATAATATCCGCAATCTTTAGCTCAGGAGACAAAACACGATTGGCTTGATCAAGTATGTACTGGACATCGCTGTGTTCGGCTAAAGGTTTAGCGCGATCTCCGGTGTAAGGAGTATCAGTTGTGCCAACAATCCATTTATCGCCCCAAGGAATAATAAAGAGTACGGATACCGGAGTCTTTAGAATTATTCCAGCCTCAGATTTTATTGCAGAACCAGGCAAAACAATGTGAACGCCTTTACTCATTGTGACGGTGTAGCCGGGCTTAAGATCGAATTTCTCATGTAACTCATCGCTCCAAATACCCGCGCACATCACCGTCACTGCTGCATTAATCGCAATTATTTTTCCACTCACTAAATCCTTTGCATTTACACCGACAACCGATTTTCCCTTACGAATAAGCGACTCGGCACTTACCCGCGTTGCAATTATTGCCCCATGGCGCGCCGCGGTTCGGGCAACTGAAAGTGTGTGGCGAGCATCATCGACTTGAGCATCGAAATACTTGATTGCTCCTAAGATAATATCAGGACGAAGTGATGGCGCAATCTCATTAATTTGTTTTTGACTCAAATGTTTATGCCAAGGTAGCGCCCGTTGAAAACCGCGTAAGGCATCATAGAGTGCGAGCCCTGCGCCTACGTAAGTACGTTCTCTAAATTTTTCAGTCAGTGGAAATAGAAAACCTACAGGTTTTACCAAGTGAGGGCACAACGTTGAGAC
Source organism: Actinomycetes bacterium (assembly GCA_043745325.1). Lineage (GTDB taxonomy): Bacteria > Actinomycetota > Actinomycetes > Nanopelagicales > Nanopelagicaceae > Planktophila. Next base: position 21,716 of record JAYTTL010000076.1, on the reverse strand, counting down.
TAAGAGTTCTCGCTCATGCAGAGCTTCTCGCACTAATTTGAAGTCATACTGCTCTAGGTAGCGCAGTCCACCGTGAATCAACTTGCTTGAACGACTCGAAGTTCCCGCGGCAATATCTTGAGATTCGATCAGTGCGACTTTTAATCCACGTGATGCCGCGTCCAAAGCTGCTCCAACACCATTGACTCCCCCACCGATAACAAGCACATCGAAATTCTCAGTGCCAAGGCAGGCTATAGCGTTTTCGCGTTGCTCTGGGTTTAGCTGGGATAAAAACATATGCGTTGCATCTCCATTACGGCCTTTGTAGAGTTAAGCCTAACCGAACAGAGACGGATGTGCCTGACGTGAGATACATCGGCAGTTTGGATCAGGGCACAAGCAGCACCCGATTTATGATCTTTGATCATGCTGGAAGAGTTGTGGGCCAACATCAAGTTGAGCATCGACAGATTCTGCCTCAGGCTGGTTGGGTAGAACATGATGCGAGTGAGATTTGGGAGCGAACCCAAGAAGTCATTGTTGCGGCGCTGAAGCAGGCCGATATTTTGGGCTCGGATTTAGTGGCCATTGGAATCACGAATCAGCGAGAAACCACAGTCGCTTGGGATATTTCGACGGGTCAACCCCTGTCGCATGCAATTGTCTGGCAAGACGTTCGGACAAGCGAATTCTTGGCAACTCTATCCGAGGATGCGCAAAAAACCATTCGCTTCAAAACAGGTTTAACGATTGCACCATATTTTTCAGGCAGTAAAATTAACTGGCTTCTTGAAAATGTACCTGAAACTAGAAGCGCTAATGCGCGTTTTGGAACGATTGATTCGTGGCTATTATGGAACTTATCGGGGGGTGTACGAGGAGGAGTCCATGCCACTGACGTCACAAATGCTAGTCGTACATTGTTAATGAATCTTGAAACTCTGCAGTGGGATGAAGAACTCCTTCGAATATTTGGTGTCGCTAAAGATTCACTGCCAATAATAAAATCCTCCTCAACGGTTTACGCACACACAGATCCACACGGACCATTTGGAAGCGCTATTCCGATTGCTGGAATCGTTGGAGATCAGCAAGCCGCCATGGTTGGGCAAGTCTGCTTTGAACGCGGAGAATCCAAGACGACGTATGGAACGGGAAATTTTGCTCTACTCAATACAGGTACTGAAATCGTTAGATCGAAACATGGCCTGCTCACGACGGTCTGTTTTAAATTTGGCGAAGAGCCAGCCAAGTATGCACTTGAGGGATCAGTAGCTGTAACGGGCTCGGCGATTCAATGGTTGCGCGATCAATTGGGCATTATTTCAAGTGCGGCAGAGACTGAGAATTTGGCCTCGTCGGTACTCGATACGGCGGGAGTGTATTTTGTACCGGCCTTCTCCGGGCTCTTTGCGCCATATTGGCGCAGTGATGCACGCGGCGTCATAGTCGGTCTAACACGAGCGGCTAATAAGGCTCATCTGGCCCGCGCCGCCCTTGAAGCGATTTGTTATCAAACTCGTGAAGTTATGGATGCCATGGTTGCCGATAGCGCTCTACCAATGAATGAGATGCGAGTAGATGGAGGAATTACCGCCAACTCACTCTGTATGCAGATGCAGGCCGACATTATGGGAGTTGAAATATCAAAACCTTTAATCGCTGAAACAACGGCGTTAGGTGCGGCATATGCCGCAGGTTTAGCTGTTGGATTTTGGAGATCGACTGATGAACTTCGAAAACAATGGCAAGAATCTCGTCGCTGGAAGCCAACGAGCACAGAACTAGAGCGCAAATCGGGTTATTCGAGTTGGAAAAAAGCCGTTGAGAGAAGCCTTAACTGGGTCGATTAGATTTTTGTAATTTCAATGATAAATGCGTTGGCAGGTGCAAGAATTGGTGCGGCGACACCGAGATGGGTCAAAGCAGATCCTGAGAGTTTTATTCCTTCCATCCAAACGGGCGGTTGAATCAACATAAATCGAGGTTTCCCCGCGGGATAAACCGCCTTAATCGAGTACGTTGCTTTTTCATCGAGTCCAGGAAATTTGAGAACCGCTGGATGGATGGTTACCGTGGGAGTTAACTGCACATAGGCGAAAATTGCACGAGATATGTCGTGGGCGATTACGCCATACAAATAACCGTGGGGATCTGGATAGTCAACACGAATCATCCTCCCGTTATGTAAGAGTGAGCGATTACTTTTGTAGTAACCGGCCCACGACTTTAAAAGCATTCTCTCTTGGAGAGTAGCCTCTGTAATATTCCATTCGATTCCGGCGTGACCAAAGAGTGCGGTGACGGCGCGCATTGATAGTTCAAGCGTTCGGCCAGTTTGGTGGCCATGTGTTGGCCCAATGTGCGTGCCCAACATTTCAGGTGGAATAACCTGCATTGTCCATCTTTGTATCGTTTGGCGCTCTAAGGCGTCGTTATTATCACTTGTCCAAAAACGATCGACGTAATCGATCACGCCTAAATCGATACGCGCACCACCCGATGCACAGGATTCAATTTCAAGGCCTGGGTGTCGCTTTTTAAGTTCCGTGAATAAGCGATAGATCGCCTGTGTTTGAGTACGCACACCTGCGCGTCCGAAGTGGCCAGCATCGACTAACACACGATTGTGGTCCCATTTTATATAGGCAATATTGTGATCTTTTAGAATTGCCGCTGTTTGCGCAAGTACATGCTCATAGGCACCTTCATGGGCCAGATCCAAGACCAGTTGATGTCGCCATAACGGTGGAATTCGATCATTTTGATGCAAAATCCACTCAGGGTGGGCGCGATAGAGATCGGAATCTTCATTGACCATCTCGCCTTCAAACCACAATCCAAATTCAATTCCTTTTGAATTAATGTAAGTGATAATTGGTGTTAGACCATCTGGCCAAACTAAAGGATCAATAACCCAATCCCCCAAACCTGCACGATCATTGCGCCGTGAATGAAACCAGCCATCGTCTAATACAACGCGTTCTATACCGATTTCGGCGGCAACATCAACGAGTTCTCTAATTGCCGCTTCATTATGATTGAAATAAAGGGCCTCCCACATATTTAAGGTCAAAGGACGTGGACGTTGTGGATGCCTGGTGCGCGCACGAATATGGGAATGGTAAGCCGCGCTTATTCCATCCAGGCCCTTGTTTGAAAAAACCGAAACCATGCTTGGTGTCGCATAGCTTTGATTTGGTTGCAAGATAACCTCGCCAGGGAGTAAAAGCTCACCGGCACCGATGGATTGCTTTCCTTCAAATCCGCGCTCAATTAAATACTGCGAATTACCACTCCAAGCCACACTCGTAGCCCAAGCGACGCCGTTTTGAAAAGTTGTGGTTGCCGCTAAAGCAATATTTGCGATGGAAAAGTTGGCCCCGCTTCGGCCTTCCCGAGATTGGCGAACCCAAGTCCCGATGGCAATATCGCGCCGTTGTGGTTGGCGCTCATTGGACCAACGGCCCACAAAATCTAAACTCTGTTGCGCCTCTTGCGGCAACGGCAGCCAATGAATGTATTCATTGACAATAAAATCACTTGAGCCAATATTTTTAAGTGTTGCATTTTGAGTCACAACGCCAAAGTTATCCATTTCAATAGAGATCAGGATTTCAAGTTCTGCATGAAAATCACGCAAGGTGACGGCGCATTGATTATCCTTGTGATGAAAATCTGTTACTTCAAACTTTGTCGACCACGCTAATCCATTTCGATGTCCACTCAACGTTGGATGGCTCAAACATCCACGAGAGCCCTCACGCATGATTCCCGGATTTTGTGGTTGATCCCAAAAGCCATGTGCTATCGACTCTCGAAGGGCGATGGTGCTTTCGGCAAACTCTCCGATGAGGGGTGCACCCCAATGAATAATGACCAATGCACCATCAACGACTTCAAGAAGCAAAGAACTGCTATCGGCACGAAGAAGTGCAGATTGTTTACTCACACAGGTAGAGTAACGACACTATGGCAGAGAGTAAAAGATTAGCTGCAGGCATCCTACGCAATGACCGACAGATGTCGGATGGTCGCACGATCCGCTATTACGACACCGCCAATCAATCACGTAATGCCCCAGATTTACGTCCAATCGAAGACCAGCCACCGATTGGCGAACTCAGGCTTGATGCACTCGTAAACGAATGGGTGGCAATGGCGGCGCACCGTCAAGGCCGAATTTTCTTACCTCCAAAAGAACTCTGCCCACTCTGCCCCACAAACGGTGAGCTTTTAACCGAGATTCCTGAAGCAGATTTCGAGGTTGTTGTATTTGATAATCGCTCCCCTTCCCTGCGACCACCGGTTGGCGATTGGGCATTGCCCGATCAAGTTGGGCCAGATACAGATTTAGGTACAGCTGCGGGAAAGTGTGAAGTAATTTGTTTTACGGCCAATCACGGAAAGTCTTTTAAGGATTTGACCCCTGCCCGAGTTCGCGTGCTATTGGAGGCATGGATAGATCGCACCGAAGAGCTCTCTCTTGAACCTTTCATCGAACATATCGCACCTTTTGAAAATCGCGGAGAAGAAATTGGAGTCACGCTTTCGCATCCGCATGGTCAAATTTATGCATATTCATATCTGCCACCGCGCGTTGAAAAGATGTTAGCCGTAGCTCATGCTTATAAACAATCTACGGGTAAAAACTTATTTGATGAAATCCTTGCTCGAGAAATCCGAGATCATGAACGCATCATTGTTCGTAACGATCACTGGATTGCATACGTACCATATGCATCGCGTTATCCTTTTGAAATACATCTCGCTCCGCTTAATCCAGTTGCGGATTTAGCTGGCCTCACTCAGGCAGATTGCGACGCCTTTCCGGCGATTGCACTTGAGGTAATGAACCGACTCGATGGGGTCTTTGGGATTGAAATGGCCTACATCGCCGCTTGGCACCAAGCCCCCGTCCGGGTTGGTCGTGATCTTCTCCGTCTTCATTGGCAGATCACCAGCGTTCGACGGGCACCAGGAAAATTGAAGTATCTGGCGGGATCTGAATCTGCAATGGGTGCATTTATTATGGATATGCGTCCGGAGCAATCGGCGGCTCAATTACGGGACGTAAAGTTATAGCCATGAAGATACTTATTACGGGAGGCGCTGGCTATATTGGTGCCACGGCGGTAGAGATTATGCGGGGCCAAGGTTACGAAATCTCCATTTTGGATGATTGCAGTACTGGTCATGCTGATACGATTCCGAAGGATGTTCGATTTGTACGGGGTTCATTATTAAATCCATCCGAAATTGCAGATGCACTCATGGGTACCGATGCCGTTATCCATTTTGCGGGAAAGTCTCTTGTAGGTGAATCCGTTGAAAAACCCGCTTTATATTACAGTGTAAATGTTGGTGGCACTCGAAATCTCCTTGATGAGATGCACAAAGCCGACGTGAAAAAAATAGTTTTCTCATCATCTGCGGCTACCTATGGTGAGCCCTTACAGATTCCAATACCAGAAAGTGCAATTACTTCACCTACAAATCCATATGGCGCGACTAAGTTAGCAATCGATCAAATGATCACAACAGAATCCCATACGCGGGGTTTGGCGGCAGCTTCGCTTCGGTATTTCAATGTTGCAGGCGCGCTGTACTGCGATCGCGGTTGGTTGGCTGAGCGTCATAACCCCGAAACTCACTTGATCCCAAATATCTTGCGCAGCTCCGTTGAAAATCCCGTAAAGATCTTCGGGATTGACTGGCCTACGGCTGATGGGACATGCATCCGTGACTACGTCCATATCATCGATCTCATCGATGCCCATATTAAGGCGCTCGATTCACTCGAAAACGACGTACATGAGATTTATAATCTAGGAAGTGGTGATGGTTATTCTGTCCGCCAAGTCGTGGCCGCAGCATGCGACGCTTTTGGCCATTCAATCGCAACAATTGATTCACCACGACGGCCTGGTGATCCCGCGGTTTTAATTGCAGATATTGGAAAGGCACGTACGGGGCTTGATTGGGCGCCAACACGTGGCATCGAGGCAATGGTTGCCGACACCTTAGCTTCATTTAATTAGCGACGTATATGTCCACAATCGAAGGGAATTTTGTACTTACTTTTGGACAACCTCCCGATATTATTGCCGCGGCCCCTGGACGGGTTAATTTAATAGGTGAACATATCGATTACAGCGATGGTTACGTTCTCCCCTTTGCCATTGCAGATAGAACCTATTGTGCAATTGGAAAGCGTTCTGACCGACGTGTTCATATCGCTTCTGCTCAACGCAAAAATAGAGTTATTTCAATCAAACTAGATGATATTAAACCTTCAAGAGCGGGCAAGTGGGAACGCTATGTCTTAGGTGTAATGTGGGCTTTGGGGATAAATCAAGGCTTGGATATTATGATTGATGGACAAGTTCCCCTAGGTGCGGGTCTATCTTCTTCGGCGGCCCTTGAATGCAGTGTTGCAACTGCACTCAATGATTTATTTTCACTTGGTATTGACTTGGAATCTTTAGCTCGCCTGACACAAAAAGCTGAAAATGATTACGTTGGTGTCCCTTGTGGAATCATGGACCAATCTGTTTCACTCATGGCAAAACGCGGTTCGGCGCTCTTACTTGACTGCCGCGATTTGAGTTCTCGTAACGTTTCATTTGATGTCGCCGCGAGCGGTCTTGAACTTCTCATTATTGATACCCAAGCCCATCACTCGCTGACCGATGGTGGATATGCCCGGCGCAGAGCATCGTGCGACTCAGTCGTTGCCAAACTATCAATTAGGTCGATGCGCGAACTAACTCTAGAAAAACTTGAAGCCTCGAAAGATTTAATAAGTGGAATTGAGTTTATGAGAGCTCGACATTCGGTTACCGAGATTCGACGTGTTTTAGATGCGGTGGTTGCACTAGAAGAAAAAGATTTTGTAGATTTAGGCAGGTTATTAAACGCCTCACACGCCTCTCTCCGCGATGATTACGACGTTTCATGTCCTGAACTCAATACTGCCGTTGCTGCATCCATTTCTGCCGGCGCCCTCGGCGCCCGAATGGTTGGCGGAGGTTTTGGGGGCAGCGCAATCGCACTCATAAATGCAAGCCACACGCAAGAGACCATTAAAAATATTGAAGCCCAATTTAGCAAAAATCGATTTAAGGCGCCAAGATTTTTTACTTCACTTCCCAGCCAAGGTGCGCAGATTATTCAACGGGGTTAATAGATATTACTTCTACACCGCCGATTGAGTTAAGAAGATTTATGAGATCGGTGGGGTCATTTCCTGGCACTGCGACGGTGATGTCATCAAAGCCACGACCCCCTTCAGATTTCAACACTATGAGTTCGCGAATATCACCGCCCGCTGAGCCAATTGCCGAAGCAAGCAGACCAAGCGAGCCGGGTAAATCTGGAATTGCGACATTGAGACGAAATAGGGCCATGGGTAAATCTTAAGCCCACAGTGTTTCGGTTGAGTTACGCGAGTATTACCCAAGCACCTTCTATGGCAACCTTGAGTTTAGGAAGTGGAGTTGTGGCCGGCCCAACTGTGGCAGCACCCGATTTAAGCGGATCAAATTTGGAGCCATGGCAGGGACAAATTAAAGACAAACTCGCCACGTCAAATGCCACTGTGCACCCTAAATGAGTGCAGATTGCAGAATAAGCAAATACACCAGTCTTAGTTCTAAACAGGATTGCAGGTGCTCCATTTGCTAGTACGAAATTTTTCGTTGCTCCGACTTTGAGTGCTGCAAGTTTTACAATCTTAGTTTTGGTCGCCGCAGAGGCATTATCTTGTAGATTTTTTGGTGTAAATACCCTGCCAGCCCCAGCAAAGGCAACGGCCATGGCACCGATTATCCCAACACGCATGACTCCCCGACGCTCTAGCGACAATGTAAAATCCTTTCGATTATTTTTAATGAGTAACAAGTACGATAACCATAGGACTGCATAGGCGGTATCGCTCGCTAGAAAATAAGGATTGACATGGAAACTACTTGCTAACCACAACCCCACGGACATTGAGAATCCCCCGAAGGCGGCAAGGGATGGAACAACCCATAAAATTGTAGCTAGTCCAATAGCAAACTCAGTAATCATTACAACAATCCCGACTTGAATGGAGTGCTCTATCAATTTATTAAAGGCAAAGCCAACGGGAGATTGTGTTGAGTAGGCACTTAACTGTGTGCCGATAAAAGTTGAAGAGCCACGAGTTAAGAAGCCAGGATCTGTGGCCTTATCCCACGCTGCATACATCCACGTAAAGCCAAGCCAAAAGCGCATAATGCGCAGAGGCAGCCCTTGATTTCGCCAAGACTGTGCGGCAACTCGAAAAATTCCTGAATTCATGGTGGAAATAGTAGGGGTAAGGCAATCACTTCGCCATGAATAAAGCTCCCTGACTTGGATTCGAACCAAGAACCTGCCGGTTAACAGCCGGCTGCTCTGCCATTGAGCTATCAGGGATCACTAAGCGCAAACTCTAGCGCACACCAGCGAGGTTCGAAAATTGAGGGTTTAAAGGCTTCCGAGGGCTAAGTCATGCAAAGTTCGACGCGTACTTTCGAGAGTGACTAAGGCGCTAAAGGCTGCATTATATTCAATTTCATTGTCAAGGGGATTAAGTCGTTGCAGACTTGATTTTAATTCGGCAATTGATCGGGAAATTGCAACTTCTCGCAGTCGGGCAACGATGCTCTCAACATAAAGCGCCGTTGCATTTCCATCTGAGCGAATTGGCTCAACTGTGAGTTCGGTAAATAATGTTTTAATTCGCTCATCTGTAATTGCTTCCATTGTGAGAACATCTTTCTCATCTATTGTCTTTCGCATTTCACGGTATGCCGGATGAGTAAAGGCTGCTGTCTCGATACTTGGCCATAAGGAACCAGCAAATAATTGCGGCTCTTGCAAGCGGGACTTAAGCACTTCACGTTCTAAAATCAAACGTGCATCGTTAGCATCTGGTCTCCAACTCGTATCATCGGCTTTCCCTGCCACCAATGCTTCAGTACGCGGTCCTCTCTTTTGACCTTGTGACACGGCGGCAGAAACAATTTCGACTTCCACCCCAAGCCATCCTGCAAGCAAGCGCGTGTATTCAGGGCGCAGAGATTTATCGCGAATTTGTGCAACTAAAGGCGCGGCTGCATTGAGAGCGTTGATGCGCCCTTCTGCTGAATCTAATTTGTGATGTGCTATCTCGCTACGGATAGCGAACTCAAATAATGGAACGCGTCGTGCGATTAAATCGCGAAGAGCTAAATCCCCTTTGTGTTGACGTACATCGCATGGATCTAAACCATCAGGTTCAACTGCGACGAAAGTCTGCGTAACAAACTTTTGATCTTCACTAAATGCACGCAGCGCCGCCTTTTGTCCAGCAGCATCGCCGTCAAAGGTAAAGATGACCTCACCGCGAAATGCATCATCATCCATCAATAATCTACGCAAAATACGGATATGTTCGCTTCCAAAAGCCGTCCCGCATGTTGCAACTGCAGTTGTTATTCCAGCTAAATGAGCGGCCATGACATCGGTATATCCTTCAACTATGACGGCTTGACGCTTTTTTGCAATCTCTTTTTTGGCTACATCTAGGCCATATAGAACCTGACTTTTCTTATAAATCGGTGTCTCCGGTGTATTCAAATACTTTGGGCCTTGATCTTGCTCATCACTTGCCAACTTACGCGCGCCAAAACCAACAACATCACCTGAGATATCTCTAATAGGCCAAATGAGACGGTTACGAAATCTATCGATTGGTCCACGCTGTCCCATTTTTGAAAGACCAGCAATCTCTAACTCATCAAAGGTATAACTCATGGCGCGCAAATGTTTAGTGAGCGCATCCCATTCATCGGGCGCAAACCCCACACCGAACTGCACGCAGGCCGCTTTATCAAATCCGCGCTTGGTCAATAGATCGCGACCATGCTGAGCGTCGGGAGCATTAAGTTGCTCTTGATAAAACTTTGCCGCCTCTACATTTGCCGCAATTAAGCGAGAGCGTGCCCCGGCTGAAAAAGTTGGAGAATTACTGCCGCCTTCTTCATATCGAAGAGAGTATGCCAAACGATCAGCTAACCGTTCAAGGGTTTCAGTAAATGTTAAGTGATCTATCTTCATGAGAAATGCAATGACATCTCCACCACTCTGGCAGCCAAAGCAATGAAAGTAGCCTTTACTAGGCGTGACATGAAAAGAAGGCGATTTTTCATCGTGAAAGGGACATAGACCTTTTTTTGCTCCACCGCCAGCGTTTTTTAGCGCAACATAGTCTCCAACTATTTCCTCGATCGGGGCGTGATCGCGAATATAGGCTACGTCTTCTTCCCTTATGCGCCCGCTCATATGCTCACTTTAGCAATTAGCCAGTAAGCGCGTATGTAAAACATAGGCACCAGGGTCGGTAAGTGCGGCAACTTGGTCGATTATTACGCGCATACGTTCGCGCTCGCTAGAAGCTTCATTCCACGCCTTGATGAAAATCGAATCTAACTCACGCGGGGCGCATGAAATCAGCATCTCGACTAACTCGCCGATAATGACTTGTTGCCTTGCATAACGATCTTGCGAATGGGCGGCGTTAATTAAATAAAAACCCGCAATCGCTTTTAAAAAATCGACTTCTATGACTTGCTCACGGGGAATCTCTAGATCTGCGTTATATCGTGAAAGTGGACCGTCACCATGAACTTTGCGCGTTTGAACTTCGGCAGCCAAAACAAATCGTCCAATGAGTTGCGAGGTCGAATCTTTCAATCTCGCAAGCGACCTGTGCGTACCGTCGAAGTAATGTGGCCAAGCAGAAAGTTTTGCTAACCTATCGTGAGCATCGATTGCTTCTTGCTCAGTTGCATCACTGCCATAATCACTTTTCATCACACGATGGATATCGCTCAAGTCTCTTTCAAAGTTTTTTACTGAGATTTGTTGTACGAAAATTGCATCCTCGAAATCATGAACCGAGTATGCACAGTCATCGGACCAATCCATTATCTGGGCTTCTATGCATTTCTTATCTTTTGGCGCATTCATGCGCATCCAGTTAAAGATTTCCAAGTCATCGTCGTAGACACCAAATTTGCCCACGTTCTGGGTAGATGGCCATGGATACTTTGTCGCACCATCGAGCGAGGCGCGGGTTAAGTTAAGACCAACGCTATTTCCTTGTGCATCGACGGTCTTGGCCTCAAGACGCACTAACAATCTAAAGCTTTGTGCATTGCCTTCAAAACCCCCAAATTCCCGAGCGATATTGGCCAAGGCCTCTTCACCATTGTGGCCAAACGGCGGGTGGCCGAGATCATGGGCCAAGCATGCAGTGTCCTGCAAATCAGGATCAGCTCCTAGCGATTCACCGAGTTCACGACCGATTTGAGCGCACTCAAGTGAATGGGAAAGGCGTGTACGTTGGAAATCATTTTCCCAAGGTACGGCAACTTGGGTTTTGGCCGCCAATCGGCGAAGGGCTGCAGAGTGAATAACTCGTGCACGATCGCGCATGAACTCAGTTCGTCCTGGACGTTTAGCTGGCTCATCAAAGAAACGTTCTTTATCGCTTTCGCTGTACGTCACGGAATAATCTTAGTGATGATGTCCGTGCCCGGTAAATGATCGCTAACTTGAATACCCCGACGTCCCACGGTGATGTAAACAAGGTAGGCACCTGCTTCACGCAAAAGGTACCTGTATCCAGATTTTGAAATCGTATTTGGGCCGGTTCGTACGGGCGAACATGTACTGACGATACCTTGGTCGTTGGCCATCGCCATCGCGCGCAGGCAATGAAATGGATCGGTCACAATAATCACATCACTGACCATGCGCTTTTTCATTAACGCCGTATATGCCTTTGTGCTAACTAAGGTATCTCGACCCTCTTCAATTGCAGTAATTTTTATTGCGGGAATGCCGTGAAAAATAAGCCATTTTTTTCCAGATGCAGCTTCGGTTGTGCGATCACCCGGTGCGCCTGCACCAACTGTAATTATTGTTGGAGCTAAACCTACGTCAAAGATTCGCTTGGCCTCCATCAAGCGCGCCTCAAGAGCTTGCCCCGGTCTACCATTTAACTGAGCGGTTCCTAACACGACAATAACATCAGCGCTTCGCACTATGGGATTATGTGCAGCTCGCCATACTTTAGAAACTGCGTACCCAGGTGCGATTAATGCAATGATAATTAATATCGTTAATGTGCGTCGAATCCAACGAAAGATAAACATCTACCCGCCCGAAAACGCATCTTCGAGTTCGATATGAACTAGTTCATCGGGATCATTGAGCCAACCATCGGGCAAAGTTGGGGGGCGGCCATGACTCGTGCGGCCACGTGGTTTGTCGCCAACCTCTTTAGGATACGGCTGTTCTTCTAATGTATCGAGAAGAGTCCGCATTTCACGCAGAGAACTGACCATTCCCAAATCTCGGCGAATTTCACGGGGAACACGAAAACCCTTTAAGTACCAAGCCATATGTTTGCGCATATCGCGCGTTCCTCGGTCCTCTGATTCCAAATACTCCACAATTAAGTGTGCGTGACGAAACATTATTTCCCGAACTTGATGCAACGTTGGCGTTAATTCTTTTTCATCTCCTTTAAAAGATGAAACTAAATCGGCAAATAGCCAAGGCCGACCTAAACATCCACGACCAACGACCACCCCAGCACATCCCGTTTCACTCACCATTTCGAGTGCATCACGACCAGACCAAATATCTCCATTGCCTAAAACTGGCGTTCCACTGGGCTTTAAATGCTCAACAAGTCGAGTAATCGCCGACCAATCGGATTTGCCTTCATACATTTGAGCCGCAGTGCGTGCGTGAAGTGCGACCCAAGCAACACCTAATTCTGCCGCCGATTGCGCCGCCTCTAAATAAGTATGGTGATCGCTATCAATACCGATCCGCATTTTTACGGTTACCGGAATTCCATATGGTCTTGCCGCTTCAACGGCAGCCTGCACAATGTGCGAAAAAAGTCGGCGCTTATAAGGAAGGGCTGCGCCGCCTCCTTTGCGTGTAACTTTTGGTACGGGGCAACCAAAATTCATATCGATGTGATCGGCTAAATTCTCTTTTCCAATCATCGTGACCGCTGCACGCATCGTCGTTGGATCAACGCTATATAACTGGACTGATCGTGGCCACTCATCTTTACCAGGCACAATCATTCGAAGTGTTTCAGGTCGACGCTCAATGAGGGCTCGAGCTGTCACCATTTCAGAGACAAAGAGACCTGCGCCTTGCTCGCGACACAATGTACGAAAAGGTGAGTTGGTTATTCCAGCCATGGGTGCAAGCACAATTGCTGGATCAATAAAATGCTCACCGCTTGAAAGCGGCAGTAACAGTGGTTTTAGCAACCTAGTAAGCGTGGCGCCAACCATGCTTGAACCTGATCTAGAGCGATGCGCTCTTGCGCCATTGTGTCGCGATTACGAATTGTTACGGCATTATCTTCTAGAGTTTCAAAGTCAATTGTGATGCAATACGGCGTGCCTATCTCATCTTGACGTCGATAACGACGACCAATTGCACCTGCATCATCAAAATCTATACTCCAGTTTTTGCGCAACTGTGCGGCCAAGTCGCGAGCCTTAGGTGATAAATCTGCATTACGCGAAAGTGGCAAAACGGCAGCTTTTATCGGCGCTAATCGATAATCGAGTTTTAAAACAGCTCGCTTTTCCATTTCGCCTTTGCTATTTGGTGCCTCATCTTCGGTGAAAGCATCCATCAAAAATGTCAACATGGCGCGATCGACGCCTGCGGCAGGTTCAATGACAAAAGGCGTCCACCGCTCGCCCTTTTCTTGGTCAAAGTACGTCAAATCTTTTCCAGAGGCAGCTGAGTGGGCTCTTAGATCAAAGTCGGTGCGGTTAGCAATCCCTTCTAACTCCCCCCACTCGGTGCCGGCAAACTCAAACTTATATTCAATATCAGCGGTTCGCTTTGAATAATGAGAGAGTTTTTCTTTAGGATGCTCAAAGAGGCGCAGACGTTCTGGATTAATTCCTAAATCTACATACCAAGCCATGCGCGTATCAATCCAGTACTGATGCCAGACCTCATCGCTTCCAGGTACAACAAAAAACTCCATCTCCATCTGCTCAAATTCACGCGTGCGAAAAATAAAATTTCCTGGAGTAATTTCGTTGCGAAAAGATTTACCAATCTGCCCAATACCAAAGGGTGGTTTTTTGCGCGAAGTTGTCATCACTTGAACAAAATTAATAAAGATTCCCTGGGCAGTTTCCGGACGCAAATATGCAACTCCTGATTCATCTTCAACTGGACCAAGGTAGGTCTTCAACATTCCACTAAACTGCTTTGGCTCAGTGAATTGACCTTTGTTGCCGCACGCTGGACAGTTAATGTCGGCTAAGGACGCCGCCTCTTTTTTATGTTTAGCCTCATATGCCTCCATCAAATGGTCGGCGCGGTAGCGTTTATGACATGAAGTGCACTCGGTAAGTGGATCGCTAAAAGTTTCAAGGTGACCCGAGGCCTCCCATACCTCTTTCGATAAAATCACACATGAATCAAGACCAACGACATCTTCACGTCCGGTGACCATAGATTTCCACCATTGACGCTTTACATTATTTTTAAGTTCAACGCCCAATGGACCGTAATCCCAAGAAGCTCGAAGTCCGCCATAGATTTCAGAGGATGGGTAAACAAAACCTCGGCGTTTGGCAAGGCTTACAATATTTTCTAAACGATCTGTTGCCATTTTTTAAGCTCCGTCCGGCTGGATGTCGGCGAAAAGCAACTAACGTTACTTTGCGTGTCAAGAATTTTACTCGCTAAATGGGCTCTCATATGCACCAGGCTCGTCAAGTGCTCGGGCTAATGTTGAAATTGCATACATTTTCACGGTGGTATTGCTCAGCGCTCTTCGATATGAACCGATATTCTGCCAATGAGTAACCAAGGACCACAATGTCGAGTCATCGAGATTTTGGCCATACTCGCCCTTTATATATCCCGGGCAGTCCTCCAAGACCGAGATGGCTAGCGTTAATCGCTCCGCAAATTGTGGGGCTTCGGCAAGCGGGATTTTGAAGCGGGCGGTTGCGAACATGAGACGTAGCCTAATCGCGATACTCTAAAACAATGAACTTGGCCATCGCCTTTGCCACTATTACTGTTTTGGCAACAACTGCAGGTGGAGTTTTGGCCTTTAAATCGCGTGATCGTTTTCATCTTGTTTTAGGCCTATCCGCTGGGTTGCTTCTTGGATTAGTTGGATTTGATTTACTTCCTGAAGTATTTTCGATGAACAAGGATTTGTTTGCCGGTGTTCCTATCGTTTCGGTCGCTATTTTGAGTGGGTTCCTCCTTCTTCATGTTCTCGAAAGAATCTTTGGCTCTCATGAACCAGTGGAATCAGATTACGGTCATGATCACGAACACCATACGATTTCAGGAACCGTTGGCGCGGTAGCAATGGGTGGCCACGTATTCCTTGACGGCGTTGGTTTAGGAGTTGCCTTTCGTGTCAGTACATCTCTCGGAATCGCAGTTTTTTTAGCGGTCGTAGTCCACGCTTTTAGCGATGGACTAAACACAGTTTCGATGCTCGTCAAAAGTGGGCATTGGACCAAGACAAGTAAGTATCTACTAGGCGTAGATGCAGTGGCTCGTATTGGTGGAGCAACTTTAGGTACCTATTTAGTTCTCAATGATAAATATCTAGCGCTCTATCTCGCCCTATTTTCCGGTTTTGTAATCTATGTTGCAACAGCCCACATTTTACCTGAAGCTCATTCACGCCACGAATCGCGATGGACTTTGGTAATGACTGCAATAGGTGTATTAATTATGTGGGCGGTAGTAGCGGCTTCTTAAGCCTTTCCGCTTGCTACATTCTCGGCAAAGACTACGCTTTGCCACTAGCTACATTCTCGGCAAAGACTACGCTTTGCCGAAACGACGCTCTCGCTTTGAATACTCTTGGATCGCTTTCCACAAAGTTTTTCGCGTAACGTCTGGCCATAAGACATCCATAAAAACAAATTCGGCATAGACCGATTGCCATGGCAGGAAGTTACTGGTGCGCTGTTCGCCAGAGGATCGCAAAAAAAGATCAACATCGCTCATCGTTGGTGAATCAAGATACTTAGCAAAGGTTTTTTCAGTAATAGCATCGACTTTAACTTTTCCACTTTTAACATCACGGGCAAGAGCAGTTGCAGCATCAATAATTTCCAAGCGGCCGCCATAATTAACGCACATATTCAGAGTTAAAACCTTATTTCTCTTAGTTAACTCTTCGGCCGCCTCAAGTTCATGAATAACACTGCTCCACAATCGTTTAGGTCGACCCACCCAGCGCACGCGTACACCCATCTCATTCATCTCATCGCGACGACGGCGAATAACATCGCGGTTAAAGCCCATCAAAAACTTTACTTCTTCCGGAGATCTTCGCCAGTTTTCCGTCGAAAAAGCATATGCACTTATCTCCTTCACGCCGAATTCAATTGCACCGCCAACCACGTCAAAGAGTGCAGCTTCACCAGCTTCATGGCCTGCCGTACGTGGCAAAGATTTAGCTTTAGCCCATCGACCATTGCCGTCCATCACTATTGCTACGTGATGGGGAATATGAATCGTCATACCCGTTCAACCATCGGTAAACTCCTTAAACCCCGCTCAAGGTGCCACTGCAAATATGCGGCGATTAAACCACTTGCCTCTCGGCGAAATTTGATTTCACTTGCCGAAGCGATTTCCCAATCACTTCTCAGTAGAGCATCCATTAATGCCAAGGTTTCTGGCGCCGGTGTTGCACAGGCCGATGGCCTGCAATCAAAACAAACTGAACCCCCACCCACCAATGAAAAGTAGCGGTGTGGACCAGGTTTTTCACAGTTTGAACAAATCGTCATCGAAGGCGCGTACCCTGCAACATCTAGAGATCGCAAAAGAAAAGCATCGAGAATTAACAGCGGTTCATAGCGATTTTGCGCCAACACCCTCATCGCTCCAACAACCAAATTAAACTCTTTCGTGGCCAATTCATGTTCATTTGGGCTAAAACGTTCTGTCGCTTCTAAAATCGCTGAAGCCACAGTCCAACGTTGGTAATCATCGGTAAGAGCTTCGCCATAATTCATTATGGCTTCAACCTGCGTGATTGTGTCAAAAGTTCTTCCAACATAAAGTTGAATATCGATGTGACTGCCAGGTTCAAGGCGCGCCCCAAATTTTGAGAGTGTGCGGCGCACCCCTTTTGCTACACCACGGATTCTGCCGTGATCACGCGTTAATAAAGTGATGATGCGATCTGCTTCACCGAGTTTCTGGGTGCGCAATACGATTGCTTCATCCCTGTACAAACTCATACAGGTAAAGGTAGTGGCAAAAGGTTGAGAACTCGCGTTAGCGAATCGCGCGGTTAATGGCAGAGACGACAGCTTTTAACGATGCTGTGGTGGTGTTTGGATCAATTCCAACTCCCCAAAATACATTGCCGTCAACTCTACATTCAAGATAAGCCGCCGCCGAGGCATCTCCACCAGCAGAGAGTGCGTGCTCGAAATAATCTAGAACGAAAACATCAACACCATGGCTTTGTAAAATATTAGAAAACGCCGCGATTGGCCCATTTCCTTGACCCTTAAGTTCGTGAATCTGTCCTCGATCGGTTATAGAAACAGTTAAGTGAACATCTTCATCGAGAATAGAGGTTTGGCTCAAACCTTTAAGCCGAAAACGTCCCCACGGAGCGCTCTGTGTCGGAAGGTACTCATCTTCAAATATTGACCATAACTCTTGTGTGGTGATTTCTCCACCTTGTGCATCGGTTCTGGTTTGCACAATCTTTGAAAATTCAATTTGTAGGCGTCGCGGTAGATCAAGGTGATGCTCACTCTTTAATAAGTACGCAACCCCTCCTTTTCCCGACTGAGAATTTACGCGGATTACAGCTTCGTATGTACGACCAATATCTAACGGATCAATCGGTAAGTAAGGTACGGCCCATTCTTGATTGCGAATATCTTTGCCGGCTTCATCTGCATCAATTTCCATATGATCCAAACCTTTCTTTATTGCATCTTGGTGAGAGCCAGAAAAAGCGGTAAAGACTAAGTCACCACCATAAGGGTGTCGCTCCGGAACGCGGAGTTGGTTGGCATACTCAACAATTCGACGGACAGTTTCAATGTTTGAGAAATCAATGTGGGGGTCAATTCCATGGGTTACTAAGTTAATGCCCAAAGTAACGAGACAGACATTTCCAGTGCGCTCACCATTTCCAAAAAGCGTGCCTTCGATGCGATCA
Source organism: Actinomycetes bacterium (assembly GCA_043745325.1). Taxonomy (GTDB): domain Bacteria; phylum Actinomycetota; class Actinomycetes; order Nanopelagicales; family Nanopelagicaceae; genus Planktophila. Next base: position 3,451 of record JAYTTL010000076.1, on the reverse strand, counting down.
GCGCCAGCTAGGTAGCCCAACTCTGCGGCGGCAACACCTGTGCCTCGGTCATTGTGTGGATGTAATGAGACGATAACATTTTCTCGATTTTCTAAGTTTCGACACATCCACTCAATCGAATCGGCGTAGACATTTGGTGTTGCCATTTCAACAGTGGCGGGTAAATTCATAATCGTCTTCCATGTTGGAGTGGGCTTCCAAATGGCGTTAACCGCATTACAGACTTCCACCGCGAACTCAAGTTCGGTTCCGGTATATGACTCAGGCGAATACTCAAAGGAGATTTTTGTCTCGGGTACAGTCAGTACTAAATCAAGACAAATCTGCGCGGCATCGGTGGCAATCTTTTTGATACCTTCTTTGTCTAAGCCAAATACCACTCGACGTTGCAGAGTTGAGGTTGAGTTGTATAAGTGAACAATGGCGGTTTTGGCCCCGCGAATGGATTCAAACGTGCGACGAATTAAGGGTTCGCGCGCCTGCGTCAAGACTTGAATGATTACATCATCAGGAATTAAACCCTCTTCGATAATCTTGCGTACAAAATCAAAATCAGTCTGTGATGCGCTCGGAAAACCAACTTCAATCTCCTTGTAACCCATCTCAACAAGAAGTTTGAAGAGAGCCAACTTTCGTGGAGTATCCATTGGATCGATAAGAGCTTGATTGCCATCGCGAAGATCAACTGAACACCATTTCGGCGCACACGTGATTCTTTTGCTAGGCCAAGTCCGATCAGGCAAGTCAATGGGATGAAAGGCACTGTACCGATGGATTGGCATCGATGATGGTGATTGCTGTGGAAAATTCATGTACTGCTCCTTATCTGCTCAGGTTCATCGGGTGTGGACCGATACGACAAACCCCGCGACGAGGGGATCGGTTAAGTGACCCCGCCACGGCAGGTAAGAAGGAGATTTTGCAACACGTCTTAAGCCTAACAAGAGGGCGCACGCGAATCAACTTTCTTGTCTTCAAGGTTTAGACTCGAACTATGCCCTCCTTCGATAATCAATTAGACGCCCTTGCCGATTCAATGCAATCCTTGTGCCAAAACGCCTCAGAGTGCGATTTTAAAGGTGATGGTTGGGCGCCTGCGATAACCCTCGGACATATCGTTGATGTTGATAGCGAGGTGTGGATGGCTCGATTTGAGTTAATGGTAAGTGCGGTGCGGAATAGTCAATCACCTCCCCAACTTGCGAATTGGGAGCCCGATGGCGAAAAAACTGCCGAAAAGTACTCAGGTTACGCGCTAACTCAGTCAATTAAACTTCTAAAGGAAAGTCGAAGTTTAATGCACAATTACTTAAAATCGCTGACAATTGACGAACGTCAAGCCCCCGCAATTCATATGAGCTTTGGAAATATAACTATTGAATCAATGCTTGCCGTAATTTTGAACCACGACGAAGAACACCGCGCCACTTTAATTTGATTTAAAGAACGGGCAAATATCTATCTAGTTCATACGTGCTTACTTGCCGATTGTAATCAAGCCATTCGGCGCGTTTATTGCGCAGAACATATTCAAAAACATGTTCGCCCAAGGTTTCACGGACTAATTCGCTTTTCTCCATTTGTCCGATGGCATCATTGAGGTCGCTCGGCAAGTTAATCAGATTATCTGAATCACTTAATTCATACTTTTCTTCCACACCTTTTAATCCTGCCGATAACATTACGGCATAGGCAAGATATGGGTTACATGATGTGTCCGGAGATCTAAATTCGATACGCGTTGAATTTTCTTTACCCGGCTTATACATGGGCAATCGAACGAGTGCGCCACGATTACTTGGCCCCCAATTAATAACTGCAGGAGCTTCGCCGCCACCATGTAAGCGTTTATATGAATTTACCCATTGATTTGTTATAGCCGTTATCTCTGGTGCGTGTTTTAAAATCCCAGCGATGAATGAGCGACCTACTTCAGAGAGATTATACTGAGCGGTAGCATCATAAAAAGCATTCTCTTCGCCTTTAAATAGCGAAACGTGTGTATGCATTCCACTTCCGGGATGATCGGTGAATGGCTTGGGCATGAAAGATGCATGAAAACCTTGGTCCATTGCAACTTCCTTAATCACATGGCGAAACGTCATAATATTGTCGGCCGTTGTTAGCGCATCGGCATCTCGCAAATCAATTTCTTGTTGGCCAGGACCGCCTTCGTGATGGGAAAACTCAACAGAGATTCCCATAGCCTCTAAAAGAGTGATCGCCTGGCGACGAAAATCATGCCCAACAACTGCCGGTGTGTGATCAAAATATCCACCTTGATCAACTGGAACAGGTAACTGGCCGCGCTCTGGCAAAGCTTTAAAAAGAAAGAACTCAATTTCAGGATGGATATAACAGGTGTAACCCATCGCTGCGGCTTTATCTAATGTACGACGAAGCACATTGCGCGGATCTGCAAGAGATGGGCTTCCATCCGGCATCGTAATGTCACAAAACATTCGTGCAGCCCCTGGAGCTTCTGTGCGCCACGGTAAAATTGAAAACGTAGTGGGATCGGGCTTTGCCAACATGTCTGATTCGGTCACACGGGCAAAGCCTTCAATTGCCGAACCATCAAAACCAATACCTTCTTCAAAAGCATTTTCGAGTTCGGCGGGTGCGATTGCAACTGATTTCAAAAAGCCCAAAACATCGGTAAACCACAAACGTATAAAGCGAATATTGCGCTCTTCAATAGTGCGCAGTACAAATTGCTGTTGTTTAGCCGTATCGGGTGACATGTTCCCCATTATCCCGAATACAGGTTACGCGCGTGTTAACTCATTAAATTACGAAAAATTCACTGCTTTCCAACGTGCTTTGAGGGGGAATACTCTTGGTGACGACCACATTGGCGTTAATTCGAGCTCCGTGGCCAATGGTGATATCTCCAATTACTTTAGCCCCAGCTCCAATAACGACGTTATCTTCAATGGTTGGGTGACGCTTGCCTTTTACGTAGGTTCGAGCCCCCAAAGTTACGTCGTGATACATCATGACATCATCGCCAATGATGGCCGTTGCACCAATAACGACCCCCATTCCGTGGTCTATAAAGAAACGGCGGCCAATAGTTGCACCCGGATGTATCTCAACACCTGTAGTAGTGCGTATCCAGTTCGAAACAACTCTGGCAATAAGTTTAAAGTTATGCCGCCATAAGAAGTTTGTCACTCTAAAACCCCACACTGCATGAATTCCAGGGTATGCGAGCAATACCTCAAGCCGATTTCGCGCAGCTGGATCTCTTACAAGCGCGTTATCAAGATCTTCAAGAATTCTGGAAATCATCGGCAACCTAATCAGCTAAATCTTCATACAGAATGGTTGAAAGATAGCGCTCGCCAAATGATGGAATTATGACGACAATGTTTTTTCCTGCAAATTCAGGACGATGCGCAATGACCGATGCCGCCCACAACGCAGCCCCTGAAGAAATACCCGCCAA
>JAYTTL010000075.1:0-8065 GCA_043745325.1 Actinomycetes bacterium | reverse complement strand
ATTTTTTAATCATTTCGTACCCCTTCGTTTAATTTTTCGATAATGAATTTCTAACATTTGCTCCGGATCCTTACGTTACTTTTAACGTAGTTTGAAGGAAACGCAAGCACCGCAAAGTTAGATTAGCTCCGCACCTCCGTCAAGTCGAAAATGATTTTCCAATGAAACTCTAAGCAAACTCCAAGTGTTGAATGTGCGCCGAAGTGTGTGCGCTTATTGGATTAAAACTTAGAAAAGTAACTCCTGAGCGCTCTAGCACGTTGAAATAAGGTAACCCTCATAAGAGCTTCTAACTTAGGGAGTCCAAGTAATAACGAATTTGAATTGCAGTGGCGACACCTTCACCGACCGCAGAGGCTAATTGTTTGGTTGAACCTGTCCGGAGATCGCCGGCGGCAAATACTCCTGGAATGGAAGTCATAAACATTTGATCTGTCTTAATAAAGCCCTTTTCGTCCAGATCTACATCAGATGGGAGCCACTTAGTGTTTGGATCAAATCCCATGTCTTTGGTTTTAAATGTTTCGACCCAAACTGCTTGGAGAATTTCAACGAATTTCGGAACGAAATATTTTGGTCACCGGTTTTGACAACTCGCCAATTTCCAGAGAGTTTGGATTCACAAGTTTAGATCAATCTCTTAAAGATGTGGCAAATAGCGCGCTTACAATTTTAATGGGAGAGGTTGGAAATCAAATTAGAAAGGTAGATTTTGCATCCGAGGAAATGGACGCTCATATTTTACTTGTTCAAACTAGTAATTCGATAGTAAGCGTGGGATAAGTCCGTAGTTTTAGTGCCAATTGACCCCAAAGCCTTCCAATCACGGTAGAACAACCGCTATTCTAATTTTATTAGTAATCTTTAAAATAGCGGAGGCGTATGAGTTTGCCACGGATAGTTAGCGCGGTCGATACGCGTGATAGTAGCTTTCATGAAAAAACCACAGCATTTAGAGATTTGATCGAAAATTTTACTTCGCAGATGGAAAACACCGCACTTGGTGGTCCAGAAGAGACACGTGCTCGTCATCAAGCGCGCGGAAAACTGCTTCCTAGGGATCGTGTTTCTCACCTTCTTGATCCGGGTTCGCCGTTTTTAGAGCTCTCCCCATTGGCGGCCCAAGGAATGTATGGCGACGAGGCGCCCGGCGCTGGATTAATCACCGGGATCGGAATGGTTAGTGAACGTCTAGTAATGATTATTGCAAATGATGCGACGGTCAAAGGTGGAACATATTATCCGATGACCGTAAAGAAACACTTGCGGGCACAAGAAATTGCTTTCGCTAATCACCTTCCATGTATTTATTTAGTCGATTCGGGAGGCGCATTTCTACCTCTTCAACACGAGGTATTTCCAGATCGTGAACACTTTGGACGAATATTTTTCAATCAAGCCAGACTGAGTGCTGCGGGCATTCCTCAAATATCGGCGGTGCTTGGTGCATGTACGGCAGGTGGTGCATATGTTCCCGCGATGAGTGATGAAAATGTCATTGTTGCCGGGCAAGGCCATATTTTTCTTGCGGGTCCGCCACTAGTAAAAGCGGCAACAGGTGAAGAGGTAAGCTCTGAAGATTTAGGTGGTGGCGCAATGCATTCGCGTATTTCAGGGGTAACCGATCACTTGGCAGAAAGTGAAAGCCACGCGTTAACTCTCGTTCGATCAATCGTTTCAACGATACCCAAAGGCGTACATTGGTTGGTGCCAAACCAAGAGGTAGAACAGCCTTATTACAGTGATGAGGAGCTCCTTGGAATCGTACCCATCGATACCCGAACAACATATGACGTCCGTGAAGTCATCGCCAGAATCGTTGACGGAAGTCGTTTCTTAGAGTTCAAAAGCGAATTTGGTGCAACTCTTGTGACTGGATTTGCCCATATTGATGGATATCAAGTGGGGATTATTGCAAACAATGGAGTGCTTTTTAGTGAATCGGCTCAAAAAGGTGCACACTTTATTGAGATCTGTGATCAGCGAAAAATTCCTCTAATATTTCTACAAAATATCTCTGGCTTTATGGTTGGTCGAGAATATGAGACGGGTGGAATTGCAAAACACGGTGCCAAAATGGTGAACGCGGTGGCCTGCGCAAGAGTTCCAAAATTTACGGTAATTATTGGCGGATCATTTGGCGCGGGAAATTACTCTATGTGTGGACGCGCCTATGATCCGCGTTTTCTTTGGATGTGGCCGAATGCACGAATCTCAGTGATGGGTGGAGAACAAGCGGCTTCAGTATTGGCAACGGTCAAGACCGATCAACTTACTACTCGCGGCCAAACTTGGAGCCCAGAGGAAGTCGAGGAATTTAAAGATCCTATTCGCGCAAAGTATGAAACAGAAGGAAGTGCCTATTTTTCAACTGCACGAATCTGGGACGATGGAATTATCCATCCGCAAGATACACGACGAGTTTTGTCGTTAGCACTTTCAGTCTCTGGCCTTTCACCGTTAGGTGAGACATCCTTCGGAATCTTTCGGATGTAATTGTGTTTTCAAAAGTTCTAATTGCCAATCGTGGTGAAGTGGCAATCCGAATTAACTCAACGCTGGAAAAACTGGGCATTGAGTCAGTTGGCGTTTATGTTCACGCCGATCGCAACGCCCCGCATGTTTCACAAATTTCGGAAAGTTATTTACTTAAAGATATTGCACATACAGGTTACTTAGATATCGAACAGCTAATCGCGGCAGCGCTAGCCAGCGGGGCAGAGGCGATACACCCTGGTTATGGATTTTTAGCTGAAAATGCGCAGTTTTCAAGGGCCTGCAAAGAGGCTGGCTTGGTTTTTATCGGCCCGCCTGCATTTGCAATGGTTGCAATGGGTGAAAAGATTTCAGCACGAGAATATGCAAAGAACGCGGGTGTACCTGTAGTTCCGGGGGTGGGAGCTCCAGGAATGTCACATGAAGATCTTCTTGATGCCTGTGCGCAGTTAACATTCCCATTACTGATAAAGCCGGCAGCTGGCGGCGGCGGCAAAGGACTTCATGTTGCCCACGATATTAATGAGCTACGTGAAAAACTACCGATTGCGCAAAGAGAGGCAAAGAACGCCTTTGGAGATGAGAGCCTGCTTGTAGAGAAATATCTTTTGCGCGCACGGCACATTGAGTTTCAGGTTGTTGCCGATAACCATGGTAACTGCATCCACTTAGGTGAGCGCGAGTGCTCGCTGCAAAGGCGCCACCAAAAAGTCATTGAGGAAGCACCAGCGCCACTCCTGACACAAGATAATCGTGAATCAATGGGTGAAGCGGCGTTGGCGCTGACTTCGGCAATTGGCTATCAAAACTTAGGCACGATTGAATTCCTTGTCGATGCCGATTCTCCAGAAGTTTTTTATTTTATGGAGATGAACACACGACTACAGGTTGAACACCGTGTAACTGAACTGATTACTGGATTAGATTTAGTGGAGTGCCAATTGCGTCTTGCGGGCGGTGAGTTACTCAAAGAAGTAATTCCAAGTAATAAATCTCGCGGACACGCAATCGAGGCACGTATCTATGCCGAAGATGCTTTTAATGGTTTTCTTCCGACGGGTGGGATTATCGGAAAATTCGTTGGGCCCAACACTTCGCATACTGTGGTGGACTCGGCCATTTCAGATGGAACCGTGGTTTCATCGACATTTGATCCGATGTTGGCAAAAATTGCTTGTTGGGGCGAGGATCGATCCGCCGCACTTAATCGCCTTCACGATGCGCTTTCGAGCACAGTTTTGCTTGGCGTAAAAACCAACATCGATTTCTTAGTCGAATTATTGATGCGCAGTGAAATCAAGGATTCTCATTATGATACGAAATATTTAGAGAGCCATGAGTTTAAACGGGTAGCCCCGTCAGAAGCGGTATTGCTTTCATATTCAACGATTGCCGCACAGGTTTCAAAACTTAGCCCGTGGCCGCAAGATGGATGGCGGCTTAACGGTTCCCCAATTTCAACGATTGCCGCATATATCGATGGAGTGCGCTTTGACATTGCGACGCGGGTTACATCAAAGCTTGTGGTTGATTCATTCCTTGCTGATTCTGAATATTGGATTCATCATCAATCCTTTGGTACATGGCAGATTAAAAACGTCGATGACCAGCAGGTATCCAAGGATCGACTTAATGAAGAGATAGTAAGTCCGATGCCTGGGATTGTTATAGCCATCAATGTTTCAAATGGGGATCGAGTAAAGATTGGTGACCCTCTTGTTGTAATCGAGGCGATGAAAATGGAGCATATTGTTCGGGCTAAACGTGCAGGCCGCGTCGTTGAATGTAAAGTCGCAAGTGGAGTTACAGTGCGAGTGGGACAACGCTTACTTGAGGTGGTTGATGATGTTTGATCGAAGTGGATTACCTAAAGCGGTCACGGTTTATGAGGTTGGGCCACGCGATGGTCTGCAAAATGAGACTTTAATCCTGCCTACGGCCGTAAAGGCCGAGTTAGTAAAACGGCTTTTTAACTCTGGAATTCCAGCGATTGAAGTCGCTAGTTTTGTTAGACCCGACATCGTCCCGGCTTTAGCCGATGCCGATGAGTTATTGGTCGAACTGGAGCCATTTCTTTCTACACATCGGATGAGTGCGTTGGTTCCAAATCAAAAGGGTCTCGATCGAGCTTTAAACGTGGGCTTGCGTGAGATTGCGGTATTTGCAAGCGCCACCGAATCTTTTGCACGAGCAAATTTGAACAACAGCGTTGCGGGTTCTCTCGACATCTTTGGCCCGGTCATCAGGACGGCTCGAGATGTGGGAGTCCGTGTTCGTGGCTATATATCCATGTGCTTTAGCGATCCATGGGAAGGTAAAACCGCGCCCGATAAGGTCGCAGATGTCGCAATGCGATTACTTGAAGATGGCGTTACAGAGATTTCAATCGGTGACACTATCGGTACCGCAACACCTGGTGAAGTTATAGATTTATTGGATGTCTTTGATTCTCGGGGAATTTCGCGCTCGTTGCTCGCTGTGCACTTTCACGATACGTATGGACAAGCACTATCCAATACACTCACGGCGATGTTGGAGGGAATTACAATCATTGACTCGTCTATTGGTGGCTTGGGCGGTTGTCCATTTGCAAAGAGTGCAACTGGAAACTTAGCTACAGAAGATTTAGTGTGGCAGTTACATGGTCTTGGGATTTCAACGGGCATTGATTTTGATAGATTGTTAGAGACCAGCGTTTGGCTTGGCGAGACGACCGGTGTAAAAGTTCGCTCTAAAACTGCAGTAGCCCTTGTAGGTAAGAACAGTTAATAGAAATGGTGGAGAAGTAATGGATTCAGTCCTAAACCAGTTGTCGTCAGAGCATCAAACTCTGGCAAAGACAGTTCGTGCCTTTGCCAATGAAGTCGTTGCACCCGTTGCCGCCCTCCATGATCGAGAACACTCCTTTCCCTATGAAGTTGTGCAAGGTATGGCCGAAATGGGCCTGTTCGGGCTGCCTTTTCCGGAAGAGCTTGGCGGAATGGGTGGAGATTACATGTCACTGTGTCTGGCCATTGAAGAGTTAGCTCGCATTGATCAGAGCGTTGCAATTACTTTAGAAGCAGCGGTTGGCGTGGGTTCCATGCCAATTTTTCGAGTTGGCACGGATGCTCAGAAAGAGAGGTTTTTAAGGCCGCTCATCAGTGGTGAGTCACTAGGGGCCTTTGGTCTTACCGAGCCTGATGCCGGAAGTGATGCTAGCGGCCTGCGCACAACAGCGCGGTTAGATGGTGATGAATGGATTATAGATGGCGCGAAAACATTCATTACTAATTCAGGTACATCGATTACATCCTTAGTCACGGTCGCATGTGTTACCGGTACAATGAGCGATGGATCCAAAGAGATCAGCACAATTATTGTTCCAAACGGAACGCCTGGTTATACGGTTGAACCTGCTTATTACAAGGTCGGCTGGCATGCCTCTGATACACATCCATTGTCATTTAACGATGTCCATGTTCCAGCAGAAAATCTCTTAGGAGAGCGTGGGCGAGGTTATGCCAATTTCCTGCAGACGTTAGATGAAGGTCGAATTGCAATTGCCGCACTTTCAGTTGGCGCCGCGCAAGGATGTATTGATGAGTCTTTGCGATATGCCAAACAACGCAAAGCATTTGGAAAATTAATTGGCGAGCATCAATCAATTGCCTTTAAAATCGCTGAGATGCAGGCACGAACACATGTGGCACGGCTGGCTTATTACCATGCGGCATTCTTAATGGATTCGGGGAAAAACTTTAAGGCCGAGGCGTCAATTGCAAAACTTGTGGGTAGTGAAGCGGCAATGGATAATGCCCGCGCAGCGACACAGATTTTTGGTGGCTATGGATTTATGGATGAGTATCCAGTTGCCCGACACTACCGAGACTCTAAGATTCTAGAAATCGGTGAAGGCACGAGTGAAGTACAAAAGATTTTAATTGCTAGAAGTCTTGGATTGAACGCTGAATGAGTAGCAACAATGAGTTGTTGTATGAAGTTCTCGATGGCATCGCCACGATCACCATAAATCGCCCTGATGCTCGAAATGCACTTAACGCCGCCGTTCGCGGCGGAATTCGAGAATCCATTGAGCGTTTCACTAAAGATGAGCACGCTAAAGTTTTGATAATCACGGGAAGCGGCGAGATTGCATTTAGCGCTGGAGCAGATTTAAAAGAGATGTCCGAGCAACGACTTACAACTCCTGAAGATGGATTTATTTCGGATTTGAAGACTCATAAGCCAGTTATTGCTGCGGTCAATGGTCTGGCATTTGGCGGAGGTTTTTTTCTCGTTCAACAAGCCGATCTTGTTATTGCCGCCGATCATGCAACTTTTGGAATTACTGAAGCAAGACATGGCCGTGGCGCTCCATGGGCGGCACAACTGCCTTTGCTGATTGCACCACGCATTGCGCTGGAACTTCTTCTCACTGCACAGCCAATTTCGGCGTCAAGGGCTATGGATATAGGTCTTGTAAATAAAGTGGTCCCATCCAATGAGCTAATGGACTCGGTCCGAGAAATGGCACAACAAATCGCCGCGAACGCACCACTATCGGTCGCCGCGGGAAAAGCCATGGTGAGAAGCGTTATTGAGAGAGTGCTTGGCGATGGAGGCCAGCGTGCAAAAACCATGTGGGAACAGGTTTATCAAAGCCTCGATGCACAAGAGGGACCCTTAGCTTTCAAAGAAAAACGCAAGCCCAACTGGCGTGGACGTTGAGCACCAAACTTATTGCTCGATAAGTTGTAATGGCTCTCTAAGTAGTTGGGCGATATCGGCTAAAAATTTCGAACCTTGCGCGCCATCGACTAATCGGTGATCAAAAGAGAGCGAAAGCGTAGTCACTTGACGGATAAGGATTTCTTTTTCTACAACCCAAGGGCGATCTACGATTGCACCGAGACAGATGATTGCAGACTCACCCGGTGGCAAGATCGGTGTGCCAGTGTCGATTCCAAATACTCCGATATTGGTAATCGACATCGTGCCACCGCTTAATTGACTAAGTTGGGCACGTTTATTGCGTGCAGCATCGACTACCTCATCAATCGCCTTTGCAAGATCTTTGAAGTTGAGCGTACCGGCATCTTTAACATTTGGAACCAGTAGTCCCCGCTCGGTTGCGGTAGCAATACCGAGATTGACATAATGTTTAGTTACGATTTCTTGAGCGCGCGCATCCCAGAAACTATTTACTTGTGGAGTTTGGCGCACCGCCAAACACATCGCACGTGCAAGTAGAGATAAAGGTGAGAGCCGTATTCCTTCAAACTCTGGTTGAGCGCGAAGTTGCACGAGTAGATTCACCGCCTCACTCATGTCCACCGAAATAAATTCAGTGACGTGCGGCGCGGTGAATGCGCTCGCCACCATTGCATCAGCCATTACTTTCTGCACACCATGAATTGGAGTGCGGCTCTCTCTAGATGGATCAGCGTTACTTTTAATTGCATTACTGTGACTAGGTATATTTTTCGCGGCTAAGTGAACATCATCGCGTGTAATCGAACCATCTGGTCCACTACCGATTAAAATAGTGAGATCCACGCCATAATCTTTAGCAAGTTTTCGTACCGGA
>JAYTTL010000074.1:0-2225 GCA_043745325.1 Actinomycetes bacterium | reverse complement strand
TGACACAGTGGATGAACGAAATCGGAGTGTTGACACCGGTCTATATTGACAGCGATTTCTCACAATACAGGTTTGAGCAGACGGTGGACGGAGTAGCGATTACCTTCCTTGTCACATTTGAAAAAGAAAACGGTCAATGGAAAATTCTCGACTTTTAGATGCACTCCTTTGGGCATTATCTGCGACGCGTTGTCACCGATTAAATTTCGCCGTCTTTGTTCGCGCACAATGAAAACCAATCACAAAACAATTCTTGCCGTTTGCGGCGTTTTAATTGCCGTAGCACTGTGTGTGTACTTAATCCCTGCCCGTTTTGCGGGCGAACAATTGCGCGCGCAAGTCGTTGATGCAGATTTGATTCCTGTAGCTGGCGCGGAAGTGGAGGTCGTTTGGCGCGCGTGGGCTTCCACTGGTAACATGTGCAATGCTGAAGATAGGACTGTTCATACCTATCGAGCCGTCACGGACGACGACGGCTACTTCGTGATTCCGAAATGGGGTTCCGTGTATTTATCCCGGCGGTTTACGATAGATTCCGCCGATCCGCACGTTGTCATCCGCAAAACAAATTATGAAGATCGTTTGATTGGTGGCCTGCGGCCCGAAGATGCTCCCAGTTTTTCCAAAAGCCGCCTCGGTGCCACTTGGAACGGCAAACGGATCGCCCTTGCTCTGAAGGGCAAATACGATCCCTCACGCATCCAAGGCCTCGATCCTTACTGACATGCAGACACCCGCGCCACTCAAACACGCCGTGCAGTAACTACTGGAATCGCAACACAAATCCCATGAAACAATTGCTACTGAGAACGGAATATTTTCTCCGAGCGCGACTGCTATGGTTTCTTTTATTGATTGGAGCATTTTTTTTAAGCCTCTCCTGGCTTCCTCGGGATCTGTGGTCTCTGAGGGCTGTTTGGCTGGCACCGTATGGCCTCATTGAACTCTTCCATCTCCATGTGTTGATTTATCATCAAATTTTTACTCCGGCTTTTCTCATAGCAACCCATCTCTCATTCTGGTCAGCATTCGCCTATTTCATCAGTCGGCTCCGGGAACTTCCACCTCGGAAATTTTTCGCGCTGGCGCTGAGTCTTACGGTAACGATAGCGCTTACGCTATTCGGATGCTCGCAAATCCACTACTGAATCCGGTGCTCCATCTCTGCCCAAATTTTGCAAGTTCCATGCGTTTTATTCGAGAACACTTTTCAAAGCCTCACTTTAAGGCGATGATCGTTGGCGGGTCTATCGCTGCGGTCGTTACCTTAATTATTCACTTCCTTGCACTCTTGTTCGGCCGAGGTGAAACTCAAGCTGGGTGGGCTCTCCTGGGACCGTGGTTTATAATTACAGCGCCAGCATACTGGATAATTCGGACTTGTGGGTTTGAATGGGAGGCAGGAAGTGTTTACCAAGTCTCCATGTATGTAGTGACACTAATGATGGCTATCAATTCAACTATTGGTGCCATAGTAGGACTATTGCTCACCAAGATTACAATTATTTTTCGCTCTATATGAATTGTTACCCAATCCTCGGCTTTATGTCTCCCATTATCTCATGGTGTCTCGGAATCATGGTTTTTCTCACAGCAGTGCAGTTCGAGAGCTATGCCCATGAAGTTAATGTTCACGAGGCGATCTCCGGCTTCGCCTCACTTCGATCCGCTAGATTAAAATCCTTCCTCGAAGACACTTTTGGTCCGGGAAAGGGAGAAAGTGATTCAAAGACTCCGATATTTCCAGTCTATCAAGGCTATGATTCAAAATATAGCAAACGAAAACAAGGTACAGCTTTTGAGTGGATTAGGGAAGGCGCTGTGATAGAAGACAATAGCCCGCGTTTTGCTAACCACTTTTATGATCCAATTTCAAACCTTGGATTGACGGATAATTCAGAGAGCCCGTGGTATCTATTCGGATATTTGGGATCTCCACTGAGCTCTTATGCCTGGGCAGCGACTCGCGACAATCGCTGGGCAGGAGGGCAAAATCATGACTCATGGCAAAATGCACGAGACTACGAATTTCAGGCACTCACCACGGCGGCCAAGCTAGATAGAGATAAGAGTTCCGCACACCTGTTTTCTTCTATAGGGCATGTCATTCATCTCATTCAGGATTTGTCTCAGCCTGGGCACACACGAAACGACAATCATGCGAATGAAAAGCGTCGATATATCGAAAACTATGGCAAGGCGCATTACGGCTCCGCAGGGTTTCC
>JAYTTL010000073.1:0-2232 GCA_043745325.1 Actinomycetes bacterium | reverse complement strand
TTTTACTCTTTTGTGGTTTTCTTAATTCCAATGATTTTGAGGAGAGATTGCGAGAGTGAGCACACATTGGTGTTGTGGCACCCATTTTCTTTACTCGCTGATCACATTTTACCTGCAAAAGTGCAAGATTGTCCAAGAAGGCACGCACTGAGGAGTATGACTCAGTTGCTTATGTCGACCCGAGCCATATGAGATTTAATTTCCATGGAATTGCGAAAACTGGAACCATTACAATTCAAGCCAACGCTTCAGCTTTTTTGACAATTGCACCCGAAGCAAGCAACACAATAAGTATTGTTGTGCCCGCTCCCCTCATTCCGCAGAGCATTTCTTTCACCCAACCTTCAACTATGACGGTTATGGATAGAGATCAAATACCTATTACTTCTTCAACAAGTGGACTTGCCGTGGTACTAATTAGTAATACGCCTAGTGTGTGCACTATTGATTTTTTAAAGATTCACGCCGTTGCTGCCGGTACGTGTTCAATTACGGCAACATTAAATGGAAACCTGATTTACTCTCGGGCGATTTCCGTTACTCGAAGTTTTATAGTTTTGACGAATAATTCGGTAACTCCTGTTTAACCGACTAAACCTACAGAAAATGTGACAAATCTTGGAACACTTTTTTATGACTCAAATAAATCAAGCGGTGGATACGTTTCGGTTTTAGTTGCGGGCGAGAGCGTAGATCCGAAAAAGGCAACATTGGTTAAAATGCTAATTCCACCGAATGCGACAGATGAAGGTGGCTCAGGCTTTGGAGAGGTTAAATTCTTTACTCGCACCAATGAGCTTTGCATAGTCACTCAAAGCGGCGTCTTGAAGTGAATGAAAGCCGAAAAGTGCCTCGTAGCAGCAAATAAGAATTCACACGGTAAAAGAGCTCTGCGCTCGTTTTCGCCAATCTCTGCGCTGACGATAAAGGCGAAGTGGCTACCTTAGAGATTGGAACAAAGTCCGCGGCAGTTGTTTGGAAATTCAGCGTTGCAGGTAAGCCGGTTCTAGATGGAAATGGCGTAAGCTTTTTTAGATTAAGCAATCCACTTATAGCTGGGCAGCTTCTACGTATAAAAGCTGAGGGTAAGGTTCAAATCTCCACCGTGATTAGTGGCACAAGGTAGCTCTAACTGCGCCAAATGCTCGGGCAAGTGATGAAGAGACACCATTGTCACTTCGAGATATTGCGATGGTTGAACTTCTCTATGCCGCAGGTGCACGGGTAAGCGAACTCTATGGTTTAGATATAGATGATCTTGATTCTAATCGAAACACGATTCGTGTATTAGGTAAGGGCAATAAGGAGCGCACGATTCCAATGGGAAAACCGGCAGTTCAAGTTTTAGAAGTTTGGTTGTCTAAGGGGCGGGAAGATTTAGCAACTGAGTTATCTGCTAAAGCGGTTTTTCTTGGTGCCCGCGGAGGTCGCATAGAACAGCGCACAGCTAGTTTCATTAAAAAAACTACTTATTTATTTTTCGGTGGAGTTAGCAAAAAGTTTCCTATAAATCTCAGTAGCCTCTTTGCGCCCATTACACCCTAACTTTGCAAAAATCTTTATTGTCTCCTGGCGCACTGTTGACTCTGAATAACCCAGAAGCTCACTAATACCAAGATTTGTTCGGTCCTCACTTATAAGACGCAAAATTATATGTTGCCGTTCAGTTAATTCATTATCAGCGCTCTTCACGCCCGAAGAATTCTGCCTCTTCCCACTTCCCAGAAGTTCGTGAACCTTAGAATTTTGGTGGAACAGATGCATCGAAAATACACTTCCCACCGCCTTCAAAAATGCCTCAATTTCGGCGTTCGGGTGAATTTCATCCCTGCTAAAAACTCCCAACGTCGCAACAGGTGTGCCGGCTTTTTCAATAGGAAAACAGATGAAGCTCTTGGCCCCGGTGGTATAAGGCAGATTTTCAAGTAAAGGATAGGCAGTACCCCAGTCCGGCAGGGTATTTACCCACGTCGTCCGTCTATATCGAAGCGCATCAGTTGAGGGGTACTTATCATTTAGATTGAAAAAGTTTCCCTGCGCCCGAAACATCTCCAAAGGCATTCCCCACGCTCCCACTCTTTCAGCCTGATTTCCACTTGTAATTTGGCACATAAATATTGCTTCGGCATTGAGTGGAGCGAGAACTACTTGGACTATATGACTTAGAATCTCATTAAGTGTGAGTTTATTGTTGGAAAGAAATGAAATAAACTCCGTAACTTGATCCAAATA
>JAYTTL010000072.1:0-2259 GCA_043745325.1 Actinomycetes bacterium | reverse complement strand
GTTCCTTGCGTCCTAACTATGACCCAGAGACATTTGGAAGGTTGTCCGAACGTTTCGCGCGATTTTTAGGAACTGCACGCTTCTTGGTTTATATGACTATTTTTGTTTTAACTTGGGTCCTCTGGAACTTCGTGGCTCCAAGAGATCTTCGTTTCGATGACTATCCCTTTATATTTTTAACACTCATTCTTTCCCTTCAAGCATCCTATGCGGCGCCATTGATCTTGTTGGCGCAAAATCGACAAGCTGACCGAGACCGGATTCAACTCAACGAAGATCGAGCCAGAAATGAACGTAGTATTGCCGACGCTGAATATTTAACTCGTGAAATTGCAGCGTTGAGAATATCCTTGGGAGAAGTTGCCACTCGAGATTTTCTTCGCGGGGAACTCTCAGATCTTGCTAAACAAGTAGCAATGGAGTTAAGTCGTGATTCCCAATCGGACACCAAGTAGGGACTTGCTTCGCTTTATAATTTTTTCTGCAATCTCAAAAAGTACAATGGCACTTGCCGATTCAGGGGCGGAAATCACTATGGGTACACCAGCATCTCCGCCTAATCGTAAATCAACGCTAAATGGAATTTTCCCGAGTAAAGGGACGTCACTTCCAACTAATTGCGATAGACGCTTGGCAGTCTCTTCGCCACCACCATTTCCAAAAAGTGAAGTTTTGACGCCTGTTACCGGATCGGTGTATTCGGACATATTTTCAATTACTCCGATTACATGTTGGTGAATTTGATGAGCAATTCGGCCGGCGCGTTCGGCTACTTCGGCTGCGGCAACTTGAGGAGTTGTCACAACTACAATTTCTGAAGTCGGGATGAGTTGACCAAGTGAAATTGCAAGGTCTCCAGTACCAGGCGGCAAATCAATGAGGAGAAGATCTAAATCTCCCCAATAAGCATCTGAAAGCAACTGTTCGAGTACACGGTGTAATAAAGGGCCGCGGTATGCCACTGCATCGCTTCGCTCTGGTTTAAACATCTCCATTGAAACCGTCTTTACCCCGAAAGATTCGAGGGGAATAAACATTTGGTCGATTGCCGTTGGGCGTTGGCCCATTAAACCCATTAACCGCGGAATCGAGTGGCCATAAACATCGGCATCCAGTACTCCAACGCGCAAACCCTTTTTAGCTGATGCTACAGCGAGGTTAACCGTGACAGAGGATTTTCCGACACCGCCTTTTCCGGACGCGATTCCTATAACGCGTGTGAGTGAATCGGGCTGAGCAAATGGAATAAATTTCTCACGGCCTCCACGCATTATCTTCTTGACATTATCGCGTTGAACTTGCGACATGGTTCCAAAAGTTAAATCGATGTTCTTGACTCCTACGACACTTGAAATTGCAATAGTAATATCTCCACGCAAACGATCTTGCATGGGACAACCTGAAATAGTTAGCAAAATCTTTACTACTACGTGCCCATCTTTTTCGTTGAGATCCTCAACCATTCCAAGATCAGTGATTGATCTATGGAGTTCGGGGTCTTGAACAGTTGTAAGGGCTTGCGCAATTTGATCTAATAGGTTCATATGAGATCGGGATCGATTCGTGCAACGGGGCGTTGGACTTTAGTTACAGGCTTGTCGTCCATAAGCTCTGCAAGCTGCTTCTTTACGAAAGTCTTTGGGTGAAGATCGGCAGGTTGAAGATTTTCGAATCCAGGCCCTAAATTCTCTTTTAATTCAGCTGTAGCGGTCTGTGAAAGAGTACGCAATTTCTTTAAAAGTTTTGCAGCTTCAACGGCAACTTTTGGAAGCCGCTCTGGTCCAACTAAAATCATTGCCAAAACCGCTAGTCCGAGCAGTTCGCCTGCACCGATATCAAAGAACATTAATCAAGCCTACCCAAAACAATGGATTAGCTCTTACCCGCGATTAAAGTTAGTTTTGTGGAGAACTCTTTCCCGTTGCGAAGATACGAGAGAGTGATTTTATCACCAACTTTTTTTGAGCGAACCGCGATAATAAGCTCATCGGGTGCGTTAATCTCTCTATCTTCAAATTTAAAAATAATGTCTCCTGGTTTTAATCCCGCTCTCTGTGCCGGTCCATCTGGCATAACTCCAGTACTTGATTTAGCAATGAGCGCGCCCTGCCCGGTGTAATTCATATCAAGAAAAATACCCAAAACTGGATAGACCGCTTTGCCGGTTTTGATGAGTTGATCGGCAGTTGTGCGCGCTTGATTTATCGGAATTGCAAAACCAAGACCAATTGAACCGGCTTGGGCGCTTGAACCGAGAGA
>JAYTTL010000071.1:0-2266 GCA_043745325.1 Actinomycetes bacterium | reverse complement strand
TAATTGGTGAAGTTGTTTCAATCGAAGAGATTACCGAATTCAAAAAACCTATACGTTTTGTTGGCGTTGATTGCGGTGAAGGAAAGATCCGCTTTGTTATCTGTGGTGCCTTCAATTTTAAAGTAGGCGATCTCGTTGTTGTTGCACTCCCCGGCGCGGTTCTACCTGGTGGTTTTGCAATTGCCCAGCGCGAAACATATGGAAAAATCAGCGATGGAATGATCTGCTCTTCTCGCGAATTAGCATTAAGTGATGAGCACGCCGGCATCATGGTTATTGCTCCGGGTGCGGCTCACATCGGTGATGATGCAATTGCGCTCCTTGAAATAAACGACACCATCTTTGATATTGCCGTAAATCCAGATCGAGGATACGCCTTAAGCATCCGTGGATTAGCGCGCGAGATAGCAGGCGCCCTTGGCCTTTCCTACACTGATCCCGTTGAGGCGCTGCGCTCCTGTGAGTTTGAAGAGCGCGGTATTGGTGTCAAGCCAATATTGGAAGCTGGGGCAAGCGTTTTATACGTGACCACGCTAGCAAATTACAATCCTCAATCTCCTACGCCTTTGTGGATGATCCGACGTCTTGAAAAAATGGGAATGCGTTCTATCTCCTTGGCCGTTGATATTACTAACTATGTGATGCTCGAATTAGGACAGCCGATGCATGCATTTGACCGCAGTGAGATCTCAGGTGATGTGCGGATCGGACGATTAAAGACGGGCGAGAGTTTTACAACGCTAGATTCACAAGAGCGCAGAATTTCACCTGATGACGTTGTGGTGATGGATGATAAACGGACGCTTGCTATCGCTGGAATTATGGGTGGGGCTGGCTCTGAGATCAACGAATTAACAACCGAACTTGTCATCGAAGCCGCGCGCTTTGATCCGATGGCAATTGCCAAGGCTTCTAGACGGCATAAACTTTCAACTGAGGCATCGCGACGCTTTGAAAGATCCGTTGATGCCTCATTGGCCCGATTTGCCTCTCTGCGTTGCACTCAATTACTTATCGAGTTCGCAGGGGCCGTGCATATTCAAACTCGCAGTTCAGGCGAGCCCGTTTACGCCCCGATTGTCCAGCTTGATCCAGCGTATATTTCGCGGGTTTTGGGCATTGAAGTCCCTGAACAAAAAATTCGCGAAATTCTCACCATCCTTGGCTGCGATGTTGATGCCGATTTCAATGTAGATCCGCCTTCGTGGCGTTGGGATTTAACGCAACCCGCCGACTTTGTTGAAGAGGTTGCGCGCATGCTCGGTTACGACAGCATTCCATCAATCTTGCCGCCTCGTCCGCTGCATGCCAGCCTTACGCCGGCTCAAAAGCGTCGGCGCGCAATCGCATTCTCCCTCGCCGCGCAGGGTCTATCCGAAGTACAAACATTTCCATTTACCAATGAGGCACTCATTGCATCTATGGGTTATGTCGCTGAGCGCGCAGCTACCTATCGTTTAGCCAACCCCATGTCAGAGGATAATCCAGTCCTTCGAACTCATCTCCTGCCAGGTCTTGCTCAGGTGGCTCAACGAAATATCGGCCGTGGCGCAAAAGATATCGCTATCTTTGAGATCGCCTCGATCTTTCGCAACTCTCAAGATTTGGGTCCAGCGATTTCACCAGAGCTTGGAACAAAACCATCGGATAAAGAGATTGCCGATATCTATGCCAGCGTGCCGGTGCAACATCTGCACTGTGCCGCTCTCTTGGGTGGAAAGATTGAACGTGAATCTTGGCGTGGCAAAGCGCGAGCCTTTGATCACAGCGATGCGATCGCATATGTTGAGAGAATTCTCGAACTCTCGAATCTGACGTACTCACTTAAACGAAGTGATTTCGCGCCTTGGCATCCAGGTAGGTGTGTTGAGTTCATTATCGACGGGCGGCCCGTGGCGCATGCTGGTGAGCTTCATCCGCGCGTGGTTGCACAGTTCTCGTTGCCGCCACGTTCGGTTGCATTTGTCATAAACCTTGATGCCTTGCCCCAAACACCCATGGTGCGAGCACAATCCGTTGCAGTGATGCCGCCGGCTACGCAAGATGTCTCACTCATCGTTGATACCTCTGTTCTGGCCGGGGATATTGAGGCGGCTCTGCGCGAAGGTGCGGGCGAACTTCTTGAATCTATTACCCTATTTGATCGATATGAAGCCATCGGCGAAGGCAAAGTATCTCTGGCATTCACGCTAACTTTTCGCGCCCCCGATCGCACCCTGACGGGGGATGAAGTCTCCATCATGCGTGAGGCCGCTACCGCAGTCGC
>JAYTTL010000070.1:0-30030 GCA_043745325.1 Actinomycetes bacterium | reverse complement strand
TAATTGCCTTGGTTAAAGTCGACCACGAAGCCGGTCCGTTGTATCCAAATTCGGCTGCGAAGGATGGTGAGTAATCTTCATAGCGTTGATACCCACGTTCATTCCATACGTCCCATATATGGTTAGTGCCTGAAGCAAAGTCCTTTACATCTTCACATACAGTTGAGAAAGGTGAGCCAGGAATATAGGCGCGTGAGCCATCTATCTCATTGAGGATTTTCGGTAGTAGGTCAAAATAGTAATAGGAGCCCCAAGATTTACCGTCTAGTCGATTTTTCCAGTCCCAATGCGCAAAACCCTCAATGCACTCATTTCCTCCACACCACAAAACTAAGCTTGCATGATGCGACAGGCGAGTAACTACCTCGCTCGCCTCATGCGTAATCTCTTTAATAAACCTTTGGTTTTCAGGATATGCAGCACACGCAAATAAGAAATCTTGCCAAACAATAATCCCTTTTTCATCGCATAAATCATAAAAAATATCGGACTCATATATACCCCCGCCCCAAACTCGAATTGCATTAACTCCGAGCGAAAAAAGATCATCAATTTTTTCAACATATTTTTGCCGCGTTACTCGGTGCGGGAACGGGTCATCTGGAATCCAGTTGACCCCCTTAGCCCAAACTCGCTCGCCGTTAACTTGAACTGCAAACATTTCGCGCGCTCCAAAACTACTTTGATCCAAAGAAATCGACCTAAATCCCACTCTCTTCGTTATTTGGTCGACTATCTCTCCATTTTCGGCATGTAAGGAGATGATGACTGGGTACAAAGTTGGTTCACCAAAACCGCGGGGATACCACAAATTAGCCCCTGGTAAATCATAGATATCCGTTGAATTTAAAGTTGTAGAAAAACTGACCACGTCATCATTTCCTATCGATATGGAAATCCTTTGGGCAATCCCACGACCTCTCGTGGCAACTTTAAGACGCGGAACTGAAGCTATAACATCCGTTATAAGCGTCACTGAATCGAGAATTCCCACTTCCCATGAAGCGAGAACTATTGGTTGCCAAATACCACTAGTAATTGTGGTTGGACCCCAATCCCAACCAAAACTACATGCCATTTTTCTTAAGTGGTTATAGGGCATGTCATATGGATTTGGGTAAGCCCCTAACTCGCCTTCACGTTTGAGTGCTTCGGGAAGAGGTGCCTTGAAATCGATCTGCAGATCAATCGTTTTGGTATCTTCCGTATTGAGGTCTAGTAGATATGAACGGTGCATATTCTGCGTCACCAAACGAACATGACCATTAATCGAAATCGTCGCTAAAGTATCCAAACCTAAAAAATTCAATTCCTGGTGGTGCATTGCGTTCGCGATTTCAAAACTCGTTCTATACGAACTATCAGCATTTCTAATCCACTCTTGTTCAATTTCATTCCCGTTCGTACGAATATCATTGATTACGCCAGCAGCAATCAAGTCCGTATGGATTGAACCTGGAATTGTGGCGGGAAAACTTGCAAATCCCGTTGGTGTCACAAGTTCTAAAGTGAAATCAGAATCCAAAGTTACCCGAGAAGTTCTAGACATTGATGAAGAGTACTAAATAGTGCTTCAATAATCTTAGAATGACAAAATGGAAGGATAGACGCTATTCAATGGGTGGTTAGCGGGTTAAAGTAGACCGAATTCACTGGCCTTTGCAACAAGTTCTTCACGAACATGTGGGTGAGCTGCATTATGAATGATATTTATTGCTTGATCTTTTTGTGAATGGCCGAAGCAAGCGGCCACACCTTGTTCGGTAACTATGTACGAATGCTGAAAGTGTGTGACGTTGCTTAGCAATCTGGGCACCACCGTAGAAACATTTGCCTTTGGATGCCATGATGGAAGAGCTACGAATGACTGGCCACCGCGACTGTGCAGTGCACCAACGATGAAGTCTGTTGAACCGCCAAAACCACTATAAATCTCGCCTCGCACGTGGCTGGCATTTGCTTGGTCAAATAAATCTACCTCTAAAGCGCTGTTAATTGAGGTCATTTTTGCTTGGCGCGCGATTTGGGACGGGTCATTCGTGCGCTCAGTTCGTAACATTCTTACTTTTTTGTTCAAATCTAACCACTGATACAACTCATTACTTCCAAAAACAAAAGATGCGGTGATCAAAATTTCATCATCAAGGGTGCCAGCTCGGCTTAATTCAAGAACGCCATCAGAAAACATCTCCGTCCAGATGCGCAAGCCTCTGCGCTCTTTAAGCGCCATCAAAACTGCATCCGGAACTCCACCAATTCCTAACTGCAACGTTGAATTATCTTCGATCAAACTTGCGATTCGACTGCCAATTTGAGCTTGAATATCGGTGATTGGGGTCGCGGATTTTTCTTGTAAAGGTTCGTCAACTTCAACTAAATAATCAATTTCGCTCTCATAAATCTGCGAATCACCATATGTATATGGCATCTGTTTATTAGATTGCGCGATGACGAGGCCGCCATGTGCATGGGCAGTTTCAATAGATCGAGGCAGAATATTGACTTCGGTACCAAGACTCACGGTGTCAAAGCGTTGTAGTGATGTGTGTAAGAAAACAACATCGGGGCGGTAAAAATTACGGATGAGCACAGGTACTAGAGAAAGTCGCGACGGGATATAGTCTAATCGAGAGTGATTTCGCATTGCTGGGCCAACGAAAGCAGTCTCATACGTAATACCCTCACGATTTGGAATGTCGCCATGAGCGTTGAGCATATGCAATCTAAACTCCGGTATTACTTCATCGGCAATCTTCAAAAGCGTTCTAGGTGCTGAAAAATTTCCGGAAGCTATGATGCGTGGATTACTAGGAAGATTGGCGAGAATTGACTTTAGTTGTTCGGAGTCAATTACTCGCATGTACGTATTCTATGCCTTGCTCTGCTATTACCGTGGTGACGTAAGCAATAAAGTTCCCGCAAGAAAGAGAATTCCAATGGCTGAAAAGGCGGTTAAAGCACGCCGTACTTTAGGATTTGCTAATGTAGTGGTAGCCCTACCAATCATATGAATCAGAAATGAATACCATGTTGTCGATGTGAGCGCTTGAATAATTGATAATAGAAAGACTCCCCACCCTAAACTGAAATTTCTAGGTACAAAGGCGGGAATGAAGGCAACTGCAAAGACAGCGGCTTTAACGTTAGTTAAATTCGTGAGAAACCCTAAACGAATCGCTGGAAAAAGACCGACTGTTGTAGCACCCTCATAATCGAATTTTCCAAACTCCTTGCGTAATGACCACAGAGTTTGTAGGGCTAAAAAAATTAGAAAAGCTACTCCTGTGTACTTAAGTACCGAATATGCCGTATGTGATCGTGCGAAAATTTGAGAAAGGCCGATTGCCGACGCGCCACCCCAAAAAATTAGCGCGCTACTTGTGCCAATGAGTGTCATATATGCGTTCCTGGTGCCACCGATAATTGCTTGGCGCAGAATCATTGCAACGGTTTGGCCGGGCACAACCGCCAATAAAAAGGCAGTAAGAATGAAGGCAGGCAGAACCTTAAAAAAAGAAACCATACGTAGCCCCGAAGGGATTCGAACCCTCGTAGCTGACTTGAGAAGCCAGAGTCCTAGGCCGCTAGACGACGGGGCCGTGCCTGTAAAGATTTTTTATTTCTAGGACAAAACATACATATTTAATTGTAGAGCGTTGTAGTGCTTAGTGCGCTGGGGTACCAGGACTCGAACCTAGACTTACTGAACCAGAATCAGCAGGGCTGCCAATTACCCCATACCCCATTACTTCAAGGGCAAAGAATACCTTAAAAATTATTAGCTCTGAACCGTGGCAATCCTGTTAATACACTCTTCTCTTCCAAGGAGTTCCATGGATTCAAACAAAGGGGGCGAAATGGTGTCTCCTGTAATTATGGCTCTCACGAACTGAAAAGCGACACGCGGCTTTAGCCCAAGTTCCACTACTAATGAATCTCGTAACCTCTCCTCAATCACATTGCTCTTCCACTCCTCGGCAGAAATTTCCATAATAATTGCCGCCACTCTCTTAAAGAGATCATGTGAGTTCGGATTGCTTACTACTGCACTTGCTGTTTCTGTAAAATCTACTTTTTTTACAAAGAGAAATTTAAGCATCGCGGGGATCTCACTAAACATCACGATACGTTCCTGAATAATTGGAAGGGCAGCCTTAACGAGTGCGACTTCGTCGGGGGTTCCAGAAATCACTTTTGCTTTAATTAGAAAGGGCAAAGACCACTTCAAAAATTCATCGATTGTCAACGCACGAATCTTGTCTCCATTAATGGCTTCAAGCTTCTTCATATCGAATTTCGCCGGGGAACTATTTACTTTTTCAACTGTGAAAAGCTCGCATAACTCTGTCATAGTTAAATCCTCGCGATTATCTCCAGGCGACCAGCCGAGTAAGGCTAAATAATTGCAGATTGCCTCTGGCAAAAAACCTTTATCGCGATACCAAGCAATTGATACCTCACCGTTGCGCTTTGATAACTTAGCGTTATCGGCGCCCATGACAAAGGGAAGATGGGCAAAGATTGGGTACTCCTCAAGAGCAACCCCCATAGCTTGGTAGACACGAATCTGACGTGGAGTAGAAGATAGCAAATCTTCCCCACGCAAGATATGAGTGACTTTCATCAAAACATCATCAACTGCCACTGCCAATGTATATAAGGGTGAACCATCTCCGCGAACTAAAACAAAGTCAGGCACAAACTTGTGATCAAACTCCATTTCACCACGAATTAAATCGTTAAAAGTAGTTTTGCCATCGGGCATGCGCATACGAACAACAGGTATGCGACCCTCGGTTTTGTACTCCTCAATCTGATCAAGAGTTAAATCTCTACAATGGCCGTTATAACCCGGGGCTTGGTTTGCTGCTCGCTGTGCCTCTCGTACTGCCTCTAGCTCTACTGGCGAGCAGTAACAATGGTAGGCATCTTTTTGTTCAATGAACGTGGCCGCCCAATGCGCATAAATATCTAACCTCATTGATTGCAAATATGGTCCGTTATCGCCGCCAACTTCAGGACCCTCATCCCAATCAAGGCCCAGCCACTTCAAAGTATCGATTGCCGCGTTAATGTACTCATCGGTCACACGAGTCGTGTCGGTGTCCTCAATACGAAAAAGAAATGTTCCACCTGTATGTCTGGCATATGCCCAATCAAAAAGTGCGGTACGAATATTACCCACATGAAGATCACCCGTTGGTGATGGTGCGAATCGAACCTTCACTTTTTTTCCTGCTGTTGTACTCAATTTCTGCTCACTTTGTTAGTCAATTCGCCTAAACCTTCAATCGCCATTGTTGAAGTTGCACCCGCAACCATTGGACCAATTCCTGCTGGAGTACCAGTTAAAATAATATCCCCAGGGAGTAGCGTCATGACACGTGTAACAAAGTTAATTATCTCAGGGACTTTGAAGATCATGTCATTTAAATGAGCCGACTGCTTAATTTCTCCATTTACAGTTGCAGTAATCTTCTGAACTCCTGGAATGAAGTCCGTCTCAATCCAGGGGCCAATGGGACAGAAAGTATCGAAGCTCTTTGCCCGCGTCCATTGACCATCCTTTTTCTGCAAATCTCGCGCTGTAACATCGTTAGCGATTGTGTAACCAAATATCACATCATTAACGCGCTCTATGGGGACGTCCTTACACAGGCGGCCAATCACAACTGCAAGTTCTACCTCATGATCAACTCGATCAGACATTTCGGGCCAAACAATCGTGTCCATGGATCCAACAACTGAAGTATTCGGCTTCAAAAAAATGATGGGTTCATCTGGTACAACTCCACCCATTTCAGCGGCGTGATCGGCGTAGTTTTTACCTATGCAAACAACTTTTGAACGAGGAATAACCGGCGCAAGCAAACGAACCTTATTTAAATCGACTTTTGCTGCAGATCGTTGAATTCCTGCATAAATCGGATCTCCGGTAATAATTGTAATTGTGGCATCATCTTCCAGAACTCCAAATAATGGATCTGTTCCTAAACCAGAATCTGGGCCTGGCGAGAAGCGAATAATGCGCATTGTGTAACTCTATCTCTTACTCGTGGTCCTCAATCTCTTTCTCTAAGCGCTCAATTAATACTCGACTAATTCGACGGCGGCGGCCAAGTGGACGCTCGGAAGTAATAGACCAGCCACTGAGTGAAATAGTACTGCCGGCAATAGGAACTCGACCCAATTTTTCTGCCATGAGCCCACCAATTGTGTCCACGTCTTCAAAGTCAGACTCATTAATTTCGATTTTCAATTCATCAGCTAAATCTTCAATATGGTACGAAGCATTGGCTCGCGCCTTATCGGGCGATAACCAAGTGAAATGATCCTCACCGTCATCAAATTCATCTTCAATTTCACCGACTATCTCTTCAATAATATCCTCAATCGTAATTATTCCTGCGGTTCCACCATACTCATCGACAACCACGGCCAGGTGAATCTGATTGCGCTGCATCTCTTTGAGTAATTCATCGGCCATCTTTATTTCAGGGACAAAATTTGCTGGCCGCATGTGTTGTTCAATGTACTCACTTTGCTCAGCATCATGATGGTCTAATGCCCGCCTTGCTAAATCTTTTACATAGACGATTCCAATTATATTGTCAGGTCCTGTCCCGACCACTGGGATACGCGAGAATCCAGAGCGAAGTGCCAACGAGAGCCCTTGTCGCAAAGTTTTATCTTTTTCAATCCACACCATTTCAGTTCGAGGCACCATTAATTCGCGAACTAACGTGTCTCCAAGTTCAAAAACCGAATGAATCATCTGGTGCTCATCGGATTCAACCAAACCTCGCTCGTGGGCTTGGTCCACTAAGTCCCGCAGCTCGGCCTCTGACGTGAAAGGGCCGGATCTAAATCCCTTGCCAGGTGTAATGGCATTTCCGACTGTAATGAGAAGTTTCGTCACTGGACCTAAAATTATTGTCAGACCATAAGCCACGATAACTCCATATCGGGCATATTTGTGCGGCTGCTGGCGTCCTAAGGTACGCGGACCAACGCCCACGACTACATAGGATAAAACAACCATAATCGCAACTGTTAGCGCCATCGCTTGAGCCGATGAATAATTTCGAAGCATTATTGATGCTAGAAGTACCGTTGCGGTGAGTTCACAGAGTTTGCGGACTAGTAAAATCACATTTAAATAGCGCGCCGGTTGCACACTGTATTTGCGCAACAACGATCCCCCACGCTTGCTCTCTAGTTCTTCAACAACTATTCGTGAAATCGAAGTCAGGGCTGACTCGCTTGCCGCTAAAAATCCAGCAAAGGCTAAAAGCGCGATGATGCTTATGATTGCTATCGGACTCATAGTGTC
Organism: Actinomycetes bacterium; assembly: GCA_043745325.1. Lineage (GTDB taxonomy): Bacteria > Actinomycetota > Actinomycetes > Nanopelagicales > Nanopelagicaceae > Planktophila. The sequence continues at coordinate 22,697 of JAYTTL010000070.1, read as the reverse complement.
TGCTTCCAGTTCGCCACAATTTGTTCTTGCAAATCAAACATGATCCGCTCTTCCTCTGGTTCAGAATGGTTATAACCAATAATGTGCAATAAACCGTGGGTCGTTAAAATATAAATCTCATGTTCCGTTGAGTGGCCCGCAGCTTTAGCTTGAAGTGCGGCAAATCTTGGACTAATCATTATGTCGCCCAGAATTACTACATCGCCTTCGTTTTCAGGCAAGTCCATGGGAAATGAAAGAACATCAGTGCTGCCGGACTCGTCCATCCACTTGATATGTAGTTCACTCATGTAATCATCGTCGATAAAGCCCAGCCCTAAATCACACTCGGTATTGAGTTTGAGCTCGTGCAATGCAAAGGTCAATAGCGAAATAACCTCTTTACTTGGTACTAACTCACCTGACGAGTTGGTTACTTCAATTGTCATTTATTTTCGAATCGGACGAAGCATGTGATGCGCTTCGTCAAAGGCATCGTAGGCCTTTACGATATCGCCAATTAAGCGGTGTCGAACAACGTCGTCGGCCGTTAATTCAAGAAATGCAATATCATCAATGTCTTCCAAGATATCGCGCACTATTCTCAGACCTGAATGCTGACCATTGGGAAGATCTATCTGCGTAATGTCACCGGTAATGACCATCTTTGAACCAAAACCAAGGCGAGTTAAAAACATTTTCATCTGTTCGGGTGTGGTGTTTTGCGCCTCATCTAAGATAATAAAAGCATCGTTTAATGAGCGTCCACGCATGTACGCAAGCGGAGCTACCTCAATGACACCAGATTGCATTAATCGAGGAACGGTCTCAATATCAATCATGTCGTGGAGTGCATCAAATAAGGGGCGAAGATAGGGATCGATTTTCTCGCTCAATGTTCCAGGTAAAAAACCTAAGTGCTCACCAGCCTCCACAGCGGGACGAGTCAAAATAATTCGATTTACGCTTTTGTTTTGTAAGGCGGCTATGGCCATTGCCATCGCTAAATAAGTCTTACCTGTTCCTGCCGGCCCAATGCCAAATGTAATCGTATGATCGGTAATTGCATCAACATAGCGTTTTTGATTAGCAGTCTTTGGACGAATCGTCCGCCCTCGATTGCTAAGGATATTTAGAGACAAAACTTCTGCTGGATGATCAATCGGTATATTTTCAAGCATTGTGATTGCGCGACTGACTGCATCCACGCTCAAATTATTTCCAGAACGGATTACCACCATTAACTCGTTGAAGAGGTTTTCTAGATTCGAACAATCTAGGTGCGTTCCACGAAGGGTAATTTCATTTCCACGAACGGTAATGTTGACGGAAGGAAAGGCGGCTTCAATCGCAAGTAAGTTGTCATCGTGAGGACCAATCAGGGCAACCATTGGAATTGCTATTGGTATCGTAATTAATATTCGCTCCATGTAAGGCTAAATCTATCTTTAACCGGGCGGCCATGCCAGCCGGCGGCCACCGAGTAGATGCAGATGAGCGTGAAAAACGCTCTGACCCGCTTCGGCGCCGGTATTACATACGGTTCGAAAGCCTGTTAGCCCCCTTTGCGCAGCGATCTGTGCGGCCACCGTAAATAGTTGGGCGGTCGTCGTTGGCGAAATAAGTGCAAGCTGAGCCGAATTTTCAACATGACGGGTCGGAATAATTAAAACATGCGTTGGGGCTTGTGGGTCGACGTCATTGAAAGCGAGAATGTTCTCATCTCTATAAACAACATCGGCAGAGATACCACCATTGACTATTGCGCAGAACACGCAAGCCGAATCTAAGTCCACCGTGCTACCAAACCTTGAGCAGGGCAGATACAGCGGCAACTGCCGCGATGCCAGCGTGCGCCGAACGTAGAACTGGGCGCCCCATTACTGCGACTTTTGCACCTGCAACCCTAAATTGATCAAGCTCATTCGTGGTAATTCCACCTTCAGGCCCGATAATAATCAATAAATGTGCAACATTGTGCGATGAGACGCAGTCACTGAGTTTCACTTCTGTGTTTTCGTGAAACACAATTGCAAGGTCGCTTAATTGAATTGCATCACAAATTTGCTCAGTGGTTGCGATGTCAGTTACTTCTGGAATACGTAAACGGCGTGATTGCTTACTGGCCTCGCGCGCATGGATGGAAAACTTATCCGAGGTCTTGCCAATGCTGCGGGAGGCCGCCCAAGGTACGATTCGATCAACTCCGACTTCAGTCAATAACTCAATGGCTTCTTTTGCGCGATCACTCTTGGTGAGGGCTTGCACCACAGTAATAGTTGTTGGGAGTCTTTCTTGATAGCCACTTGCGACTACTTCAACTTCAATAGATTTCTTTTTAACTGCAAAGGCCTTCACTTGGCTCCAAGCACCACTACCATCGGCGAGCATAAATTTCTCACCTGCGGCCATTCGCAATACTCGTATTGCATGTCTGGCATCATCATTGTCGAACTCATAAATCTGTCCAACGTGAGTTGGTAAATCCTCAACAAAAAATAGAGTCAACATTATTTAGTAAACGCACCTTTGATTTTAGAAAAAATCCGGCCATCATGGCTCTTTATGTGTGCATCTCCAACGTTTTCACTACGAATCTGAGCGAATTTCTTCAATAAATCCGTTTCTTCGCGATTGAGTTTAGTTGGCGTTAGAACCTCAATATGGACAATGAGATCACCACGACCACCATGGCGAAGACGGATCATTCCCTTGCCTTTGATTGCAATAGGTGTTCCACTTTGCGTTCCGGCTTTGATGTGCACTCCGACGGGGCCATCTAATGACTCAACCTCAACTGTTGTACCAATGGCCGCAGAACTCATTGTCACCGATAAGGACATATGCAAATTATCGCGATCACGGATCAAATAATCATGCTGAGCCTCAACAATTTCAACATAGACATCGCCCGCCGGTCCACCACCGTGACCTACTTCTCCACGGCCAGATAACTGAATACGATTTCCAGTTTCAACACCAGCTGGGATCTTGACATTAATATTTTGGCGTGCACGCACTCGACCTTCACCTGAACATTCGCGACATGGATTTAAAATCACCGATCCATAGCCAGAACAAGGCCCACAGGGACGCGAAGTCATAACTTGGCCAATTACCGAGCGCACCACGTGCTGGGTTTCGCCTCGACCTTTGCACACATTGCACACAGATGGCTCTGCTCCATCGGCGCAACCAGTTCCTGTGCACTTTGAACACACAATGGCGCCCTCTACGTTTATTTCGCGTTCAGATCCAAAGCAGGCTTCATTCAAATCTACCTCGATGCGAATCAGAGAGTCCTGCCCAGCCCGCATTCGAGGACGAGGTCCACGCGAACCACCGCCTCCAAAGAATGCATCCATGATGTCGCTAAATCCACCACCAAAACCAGTATTACCAAAAGCGTTCGGCCCCAGATCGTAATTCTGGCGTTTTTTTGGATCACTTAACGTTTCATATGAGGCCGTAATCTCTTTGAATTTATCTTGAACTTTAGGATCGGGATTCACATCTGGATGAAGTTCGCGAGCTAATTTTCTATACGCTCGTTTAATCTCATCTGCCGAGGCCTCTCTAGAGACTCCTAATGTTTGGTAATGATCGGCCACTTAAATTCCTCCACCAATAAATTGCCCGACATACCGAGCTACTGCCGATACTGCTGCCATTGAACTTGCGTAATCCATACGTGTTGGTCCAATGATTCCGAGAGCACCTAATGAAGTTTCATCAGGGCCATAACTCACGGCAACAAGGGAGGTTGAACGAAGATTAAAATCCTTTTGCTCTTCCCCGATGCTTACCTTCACAGTCTGATTAGCATCGCCAAGCAAACGAAGTAGAACGACTTGCTCCTCCAAAGCCTCAAGGACTGGGTGCATAGTTGTTGAAAAATCCTCTTGGAATCGCGCCAAATTTGCGGTGCCCGCCAAAACAATCTTTTCAAGCGGGCGCTCCACTGCCATTTCGATAACTAAGGCCATGATGAGGGCGATTACATGTCTCTCACGTAACGCGTAAATCTCCACAATACCGCTTATTCGATCGGTGACCTCTGGAAGGCGATGACCCATCATCGCCGTATTTAATTGCTCGCGAAGCGTCTGTAAAAATCCTTCGGATAAATCCTGCCCGGCATCAACAACGCGCTGCTCAATAGTTCCGGCATCCGTAATTAAAACAACCATTAGCCGCGAGGGAGTTAGAGCTACTAACTCAATATGGCGTACTCGAGCCTTAATCATCGAGGGATACTGCACTACCGCCACTTGCTTTGTCACATCAGCTAGAAGACGTACAGTCCGCATGACAACATCATCTAAATCTAATGCACCTTCTAAAAAAGCCTCTATGGCACGGCGCTCGGCACCTGATAAAGGTTTGACTTCAGCTAATTTATCTACAAAGACTCGGTATCCACGATCTGTGGGAATTCGACCGGCACTCGTATGAGGATGAGTAATGAGACCCTCTTCTTCTAAAATCGCCATCTCATTTCGAATTGTTGCTGGAGATATACCTAAGCCATGTCGGTCAGCGATTGATTTAGAGCCGACAGGCTCCTGCGTTGCGACGTATTCGTCGACAATTGCGCGAAGGATTTCAAGGCGGCGAGATGACATAGTGCCACTAAGGATACTAGAAAGTTATTTCTCGCACGATTCGATCTGCAATCAAACGCCCTGTAGGTGTCAACACCACGTGATTATCCACCATCTGTAAGAAACCATTCTCGCTATAAGTGGTTAATAACTCTATCTGGGCGGGCGAGAACGAGGATATATCCAACCCCTCACGCATTCTGATGCCTAACAAAATTGACTCATCCATACGCTGTGAATGGGTCAACTCTTCGCTTTCTTGAATTGGGCTCTGGCCTGCAAATAATTTCGTTTTATAGGCCGTTGGGTGCTTAACATTCCAAAAACGCATACCGTCAATATGTGAATGTGCGCCTGGCCCGAGTCCCCACCAATTCTGATTCTGCCAGTAAGCAATATTATGTCGACACGCATGCTCTGGCTTAGACCAGTTTGAGAGTTCGTACCAAGAATAACCGCTCGCCTCACACAATTGATCTACGAGTAAGTACATATCGGCCATCAGATCATCATCTGGCATAGTCAATTCTCCGCGCTTAATCTGTGCAGACAATTTAGTTCCACTCTCAACTATCAATGCATAGGCACTTATGTGATCAACATCTAAAGCCAGCGCCGTTGTAACGCTTTCACGCCAATCCTCGAGAGTTTCCCCTGGAGTACCATAAATAAGATCCACGCTAATACTGTCGAAGCCCGCAGCCCGCGCTAGGCCTACTGCCTTCTTAACGTTATCTGGATTATGCGTACGATCTAACACAGCCAGTACATGTGGCATTGAAGACTGCATTCCTATGGAGATTCGGTTGAAACCAACGTCAATATAACGAGCAAGTTTTTCTGCGGTTATCGAATCTGGATTAGCTTCTAAAGTAATTTCACAATCGCTGCTCAACCCATTGCGCACTTTGATTGCGTCGATGACTCGGCCCAAATCTTGGGCCGGCAATAAAGACGGAGTGCCTCCACCAAAGAAGATTGTGGGTACTTCATCAAAAGGAGCTGCAACTAACTCTTTTAAAACAGCGTCGAAGTAGTCGGCACTGACAATTTCAAGCGTTGCGCCATCTTGAAGTTCATTAGGCGTATATGTATTAAAATCGCAGTAGCCACAGCGTTTTATACAGTAAGGAATATGAACGTAAAACGAGAGCGCCATAACTAAAGTTTTCGTGCAGCTTTCACCTTTTCAATGTCGGCATCAGTTGCAAGGGCGGCCACGAAGGCCTCCTGTGGAACTTCAACGCGACCCACCATCTTCATACGTTTCTTGCCTTCTTTTTGCTTTTCAAGGAGCTTGCGCTTGCGAGAAATATCACCGCCATAACACTTTGCCAAAACATCTTTACGGATTGCGCTGATACTTTCGCGGGCAATTATTCGTGATCCAATCGCGGCTTGGATTGGAACATCGAACTGCTGACGCGGAATCAGTTGGCGAAGTTTGCCCGTCATCATCACGCCATAGGCGTAGGCTTTATCACGGTGTACGACGGCACTAAATGCATCCACGGCCTCACCTTGCAGCAGAATATCAACTTTGACTAGATTTCCCTCAGCATCACCCTTTTCTTCATAATCTAGGGATGCATAGCCTTTGGTTCGAGACTTTAGTTGATCAAAAAAATCAAAGACAATTTCTGCCAGCGGTAAATCGTAGCGAATCTCGACTCGATCTTCAGAGATGTAATCCATTCCAAGAAGTACGCCACGGCGTTCTTGGCAGAGCTCCATGATGGTGCCGATAAACTCCGACGGTGCAAGAATCGTGGACTTAACTATTGGTTCTTTCACGACTGCAACTTTTCCATCTGGAAACTCAGATGGATTTGTCACTCGTACTACTTTTCCATCATCCATTGTCACGTTGTAAACAACATTGGGAGCAGTTGAAATTAGATTTAATTTATGTTCGCGCTCGAGCCTCTCTCGAACAATCTCCATATGAAGAAGACCTAAGAATCCACATCGAAAACCAAAGCCTAACGCTGCCGAACTTTCAGGTTCATAGACTAATGCGGCATCGTTTAACTGCAGTTTATCGAGAGCCTCGCGCAGCGCAGGAAAATCAGCGCCATCTAATGGGAAAAGGCCGGAAAAAACCATTGGCTTAGGATCTTTATACCCCGCCAGGGCCTGCTTTGTTGGATTGTTATACGTGGTAATCGTGTCACCAACTCGTGATTGGCGTACATCTTTCACACCGGTTATCAAATAGCCCACTTCGCCAACGCCTAGACCTTTAGATGCAACTGGTTCGGGAGATATCACGCCGACTTCAAGGGCTTCATGGCGCACGCCCGTTGAAAACATTTGAATCTGCTCACGTGGTGTTAAGTGGCCATCAATGACCCGAACATAGGTAACAACACCTCGATAGCTGTCATAGACCGAGTCAAAAATTAACGCCCGCGCTGGAGCATTGGGATCTCCCTTTGGCGCGGGAATCTGTTTAATAATCTCCTCGAGAAGTTCTTTGACGCCTTCTCCCGTCTTGCCCGATACACGCAAACAATCTTCAGGCTGGCAACCAATGAGTTTTGCAAGTTCGGCGGCAAACTTTTCGGGCTGGGCATTGGGTAAATCAATCTTATTTAAAACTGGAATAATCGTAAGATTATTTTCCATTGCTAAATAGAGATTTGCCAGGGTCTGGGCTTCAATACCTTGCGCGCAATCGACTAATAAAACCGCACCTTCACAGGCGGCAAGTGAGCGTGAAACTTCATACGTGAAATCAACATGACCTGGTGTATCAATCATATTTAATATGTATTCGCCGCCATCTAGTCCGCTGCGCCACGGTAGCCGAACCGCTTGAGATTTTATTGTGATTCCACGTTCGCGTTCGATATCCATGCGATCTAAATATTGAGCTCGCATGTTACGAGGATCGACAACCTCGGTGATTCCCAACATTCGATCGGCAAGAGTTGATTTGCCGTGGTCAATATGGGCGATGATGCAGAAGTTACGAATCTGTGCCGGATCAGTTGATGCTGGTTGCGGCGCCTTGGCAAGTGAGATTGCAGGCATGAACCTAGCCTCGCTTTAAAGTATGAGAAGAATTAACGTGCGCCGGCTTTAGCAGCAGCCTTAGCCATTGATGACTTCTTATTGGCGGCTGAGTTCTTGTGAAGAACTCCCTTTTGAACGGCGACATCGAGGGCCTGTGAGGCGCTGCGAAGTTCGGTCGAAATTACGGCCGTATCGCCACCAGTCACTGCATCGCGGAATTTACGGACAGCGGTCTTGATAGATGAGCTCACAGACTTATTGCGAAGGCGTGCCTTCTCGTTGGTCTTAATGCGCTTTATCTGAGACTTAATATTTGCCACGCTGTGGTACTCCGGACTCTTGTAGTGGATGGTGAAGGGTAAAGGTTACCTGCTTCGGCGCTGGGGCTCAAATTGGCCCCAATATCGAGAGTTGTATTACGCAGTGATGATGCCTGAGGATGAGGCACGGCGGCGTTTACGTCCGCTGGGCTTTACGTCAATCTTTGCCGGCTCAACCAAGGGGCTGGGTGAATCCTCACTATTGAGTGATTCATGAAACTCATGCTCGGTGGCATCTTTTTCATCGGCATCTTCGTGCCTTGATGATGGCACATCGAGTTGAGGCATGGGTGCCTTCATCTTGACTGGCTCCATATGAATATGAATTCCACGTCCACTACAAGCATCACATGTTGTCGAGAAGGCTTCGATGAGACCTTGACCAACGCGCTTTCGCGTCATCTGGACAAGTCCAAGAGATGTAACTTCGGCTACTTGATGTTTAGTTCGATCGCGACCAAGAGCTTCAACTAATCGCCGAAGAACCATCTCGCGGTTTGATTCAAGAATCATGTCGATAAAATCAATAACAACAATCCCGCCCAAGTCGCGCAAACGCAATTGACGGGCAATTTCTTCGGCGGCCTCTAAATTATTTTTAGTAACCGTCTCTTCAAGGTTTCCACCTTTTCCAATGAACTTGCCTGTATTGACATCGATGACAATCATCGCTTCGGTTCGATCAATAACGAGTGATCCACCCGAGGGCAGATAAACCTTGCGATCAAAGGCCTTTGCTAACTGTTCTTCGACGCGAAAGTCAGCGAACAAATCGCCAGTACCCGTGTACTTTTCAATTTTTGTTGTGAGCTCAGGTGCGATAAAGCCGAGATAGTTTGTTACTTCATCCCATGCACTAGATCCCTGAACTGTTAATTTACGGAAATCCTCATTGAATATATCGCGAATAACACGCACCGCAAGATCTGGTTCTTGATAGAGCGCGGCTGGTGGATGAAAGTTTGGGTTCTCACTCTTGGTATGAATATCTTCCCATTGAGCTTTAAGACGGGCGACATCACTTGTTAGATCCGCTTCGCTTACTCCCTCTGCTGCGGTACGAACAATGACACCCGCAGTTTCAGGGATTAAGTTTTTCAAAATTGACTTTAATCGTGTGCGTTCACTTTCTGGTAATCGCTTGGAAATACCCGACATTCCCCCACCAGGAACATAGACAACATAGCGCCCAGGAAGTGAAATCTGACTAGTAAGGCGAGCGCCTTTTTGCCCAATTGGATCCTTTGTGACTTGAACAAGAACACTTTGTCCGCTCTTTAATACCGTTTCAATTTTGCGAGGTTCAGAATCAGATATTCCTGCTGCATCCCAATTGACTTCGCCGGCATAGAGAACTGCGTTTCGACCTTTTCCAATATCAACAAAAGCTGCCTCCATGGAAGGAAGAACATTTTGTACGCGTCCTAGATAGACGTTACCAACATAGGAGACGCTACTGTTACGGTTGACATAATGTTCGACCATGATGCCATCTTCGATCACGGCAATCTGCGTGCGATCTGCAATCTGACGAACAAGCATCTCGCGATCGACATTTTCACGACGTGCTAAAAATTCGCCATCGGTAATTATTGTTCCGCGCTTTCGATAAGGCTCGCGATATTCGCTTCGGCTACTTCGTTCATTGCGATCGGTGCGCTCGCGTCTGGCACCTCGTCGTTCAGGTCGGTCAGGGCGTTCACTGGCTTCGGTGCGTGGCGCCCTTACTGCGCGCGCTCGAACTTCGCGCACCTTTACAATGGTCACTACTCCATCCTCTTCAACACGCTCACCTGCACTCGCTCCATCGCCTCCGGCTACACGTCGGCGCCGGCGACGATGGGTTGAACCTTCAGAGGAATCCTCACCACTCTCATCGCCCGCCTCATCACCAACGAGGGCCTCACTACTTACGGCCTCGCCACTTGTGGCCTCTCCGCTTGGCTTGCGGCGACCTCGACCACCGCGACGTCGACGGCGGTTTCGGTTTGCACGATCCTCGGCATCATCTAATGCATCACTTGCTGGAGTTTGTGGCTGTGCTACTTCTACCTTTGATGGTTCAAGAACTACGGCCCTCTTGCGCGTCACCTTAGCAATCGGTTTATCAGGCGCGGCTTGAAATACAGGTACTGGGACGGCTTTTTTACGAATCGCCTTCTTGGGCTCCTCTATGGAGATTTCTACAATTTCAGCCTTAGCTGATACTTTCTTAACCGCACGCTTGCGCGGTGTTTTAGGCTCAATAGCCATGGCACCAAATCCTCTATGCGTCTATTACAACGCTCTAATGTTAAAAAAATCCCCGTTTAGGTTTTTTCTCACCTGTCCGCGCTGGGCTTTTGCCGCGATGGATTCGCGAGCCGCGCTGAACTGTTGGCCTAAGTATGGCAGACCCGCGGGAAATTACCTACTTTCACCCCGTTTTAACCCTTAGAACGAGCGTGAACGTTCTGCAGTAGGCCAAAGCCAATCAATGTGGCGAACATTGATGAACCACCATAAGAAAGGAACGGCAGAGGCACTCCCGTCATAGGCATGAGACCTAACGTCATGCCTATATTTTCAAAGAGTTGAAAGGCAAACCACGCGATGACACCCGTAGTCACCAAACGCCCGAATGGATCACTCGTTCTACGAGCAATTGAAAATCCTCGCATTAAAATTATCAGATACAAAAGCAGAATGAGTCCACTACCTAAGAATCCAAGTTCTTCACCTGCAACAGTAAAGATGAAGTCCGTCTGCTGTTCGGGGACAAATCGACCATTTGTCTGCGGACCATTAAATAGACCAGTTCCAATTAAGCCGCCCGAGCCCACGGCAATGCGAGCTTGTCGTAGTTGATATCCCGCGCCTTGCGCATCGGCAGCTGGATTGACAAATGTTTGTAGGCGCTTGATTTGATACCCACTGATCACACCGGTCTTAGTGGCAACGACTGCTCCCAGTACTGCAACAATTAATAATCCCGCGACCCAACGCGAAGGTGCACCTGAGACCGCAATAATTGTCACGACCGATGCACCAATAATAAATGACGTGCCCATATCCGGCTGTAAAATAATGAGCAAAACGGGAAGGCCTGCAATAACAAGGGCCTGAAAAACATCACGTGATGAAGGTTCATCACTATCGTGGCTTCGCTCTGACAATAACATCGACATTCCAATAATTATCGCAATCTTGGCAAGCTCTGCCGGTTGAATTTGAAATCCTCCGGGCAGGGCAATCCACGCGCGCGCACCATTAACGGTGCTTCCAAGGCCTGGAATTAAAACTGCCACCAAACCCAATACTCCTAAACCCCAGAAAATTGGGGTATAGGCGCGCAGCAAACGATAATCAATAACGGTAGTGCCATATGCCAATATGCAGCCAATAAAGATATTTATTATATGGCGCTTTAAGTAATACTGAGGATCTAAACTATTTTGCGCATACCAATCACGGGTTGCTGCATAGACCAGTAAAGTCCCGATGACAAGAAGAATGGCAACGGCAGCTGTGAGAATCGGATCAAAGCCGTGAAAAATTGATGCACGGCTGCGACGATATAAACGCTGGCGCGCATGAATCTGACTCATGGTGACTCCTTAGGTTTAGTCGCTGGAGAAATCCTAGGTAAATTTGTAGGGGGCTTTCCGTCAGGGAAAATCGCGGTTCCTGGAATAATTTTATTACCTTTGACACCAAAGAGGGTTTCATAAATCTTGCGCACACCAACACCTGACGTGGATGCCCCAAATCCACCTTGACTTACCATCATGACGACGGCATAACGTGGCTTATTGCTGGGGGCATAAGAGGCAAACCATGAAGTGTTATCTTTTAGAGAGCCATTAGCGTTGCGCCCGAAAACTTCTGCGGTGCCTGTTTTGCCACTGACCGCAATGGGAAAGCCTGCAAAGGCCCCCGCACCTGTTCCTGAGACTACAACTTCACGCAGGGCATCGTGTAGGAAATTTAAAGTTGCAGGCGTTGCGTTTAATGTGCCCAGTTTTTGCGGTGTCATTGTTTTAACGACCGTGCCATCGGTCTTAACAATTGCTTTGCCCACTAACATTTGCCAAATTGTTCCGCCATTGCCGATGGCGGCATACATTTGTGTCAATTTAAGCGGTGTGACAACGGTGTCACCTTGACCAATTGCAAAGTTAACTGCATCTCCCGCACGAATCTTGTCACCATCTGCACAGTTCTCTCTGGCAAGAAGAAGTAAAAATGGAGTTTGCTGAGCCTTTGTTGCGCGATCTTTATAGTTACAGTAGAAATCTTTATTCTGTTGATACCAGGTTTTTTTAAACGCTCTATCGGCAAGGCGTGAAGATGATTCTGAAGGTAAATCAATGCCAACCCTCCGCGTAATATTAAAACTTTGTGCGGCTTTAAAGAAGTAATCATTAGGCTTACTCTTTGGGCGCAAGCCACCATCGCGCAACCATTCATCAAAAGCGATTCGATACCAGATAGTGTCGCAAGAGACTGCTATTGCCTTCTTTAAACTCATCGTGCCCTGTGATTTACTTTCGAAGTTTTGGAAGGCACGATCTCCAACTTGAACTTCGGCGGGGCAGTTATATGTTGTATTTAAGTTGTATCCAGCGGCTGCGGCTGCGATTACAGATACTGATTTAAAAGTGGATGCTGGAGCAAACAGACCCTGCAGTGCACGCGAAAGTGCAGGTACTGACTTTTTTTCGCTGTAAAGATCCGATGCTTGTTGAACCGTTAATCCCTTTTCAAACGCATTTGGGTCATATGTTGGATACGAAGCGATAGCCAATATCCGACCAGTGCGTATATCCATAACAATGGCCGCACCCGAATCCGATGTATTTCCATTTGCGCGTCCACGTGAGACGGCATCGGCCAAAGCAACTTCAACAGAGCTTTGCAGCCGAGCATCAATGGAGGTTACTAAATGATTCCCTGGAATTGGCGCAGTATTATTGCCTTGTCCGGTAATTGCCTCTTTGCGATCGACTATTAAGGTACGAATTCCAGGAACGCCTCGAAGATACGCGTCATATGTAATCTCTAACCCCGATTTGCCAATTGACTCACTTCGAAAATACGACCTGCCGTGACCCTTCGCAAGGTCGGTGTCAGTCAATGGACCCACATAGCCAAGGAGGTGTGCAGCGTTAACCCCCGCCAATCCTGGATAGTTACGGATTGCAATAGGCGTAGCATCCACCCCAGGGAATTGATCTGAGCGCTCAACAATCTGCAATGCGATATCTGGGTCGGCCGCTTTAGTAATGGGAATTGGTTGATATCGCGAACCCGTCCAACAACCGGCTCTTTGACCTTTAGCAAGTTCGCCGCATAGACGAGTATTTTGGTAAATATCGCGGTAACGAAGTTTTAAAAGTTTGCTCAGACGATGCATAACCGCAACGCCTTTATCTGTTTGTTTGTCGATTGTAATTCGATCAATAGTAATTGCCAAACCTACTTTATTAAGGGCTAAAGGCGTTCCTGATGAATCAACTATTAACCCCCGAGTAGCCGGCGTTATAACATCTCGGCTTTGAATGCTTAGCGCGGCTTCACGATACTTTGATCCTGCTGCAATCTGTAGATAGAAAAGCCGACCAAAGAGTGCGACGAGAAGCGAGATAATTAAAACCTGTACTACAAGAAGGTTAAGACGTGAGCGTTGATTCATATAGCCGACCTTTTATCAAAAGCCAAACCGTGTAGCCGTGAAAAAATCGGCAAGAAAAGCGGTGTGACCGCAAGTGTCCAGAGGCTCATTCCAATTAATGTAAGTGCAGTTTGTGAAATTTCACCGACTTGTACGCCTAGGAGTGCACCGGTGGCGACATATGCGAGTTCTACTAAAAAAACTACGATGGTGACAAGAAAAGTAACTCCGAGCGGATTGCTCGCTAAACTGTCATTACCAGATCCAAAGTAAGAGATCGCATAACATGCCGCAATCATCATTAAACTCCACTGACCAATCGGCCCACCAGAACTCTGTGAAAAATCCATGAGAAGACCAGCAAAGAAACCGCACAGTGCCGCTATTTCAGGTGCGCTCAAAACCGCCCAAATCAGAGAAAATATAAGAAATAATGAAAATCCTCCACCAGGAAAATGAAATTGATTTATCACGGATTCTTGCAGAACATATACGGCCAAAATTATTGGTGCTGAGATAGAAATTCGACGCGTAATCATTGAGACGTTAGTTCGTTGGCGTCGGTGAAGGTGTGACATAAATAGTTACAGTTGGCACCGGAGTAGGTTGTGGTTTAGCCGGAACAAGGGCATCACCTGGATTTATCACAGGTGCTGCAATGACAACTGCAACGACTCCTAAAATCGAAAAATCTGTATATAAGTGCACCGTCGCACTCTGCGCAATTGCTCCAGCCGAATTATCAATCGCAGTGACGTAACCAACCGGTACGCCAGGAACAAACGGTCGGTTATATACACTGCCACGCGAAAGCAAAATATCGCCTACTTTTACGCTCGACTGATTATCCAATAATTGAAGGCTTGCGGAGCGGTTTCCTCGGCCCGACAAGATACCTATCTGTTGAGAACCAGCAATTCGGATCCCAATGCGAAAGGTCGGGTCACTTGCCAACAAGATTGTTGCTGAATTTGCGTAAGCCTCTTTGACCACTCCAGTCAATCCACTTTGTGAAATAACCGTCATATTTGTTTTTATACCGGCAGTAGTTCCTGCGTCAATCGTAATTACCTGTGCGAAAGATTGGCTTGAGCCTTGACTGATGACGCGCGCATTGACGATTTTATAGCCAGCCGTACCGGCAAGATTCAAAATTGATTTTAGTTGAATTAACTGCGCATCGGCATTGGTGCGATTTAATAACTGAAGCTTCAACTTAGCGTTGTCGGCGCGCAAACGTTCAATTTGAGCACGCGATCGGCCCAAGTGCGTTATGTCAGAGAGAAAGTTCTTAAATGGGGCCACAACAACATTTCCTGCCCGTTGGAAAGGAGTGAGAATTGTTTGTGTTCCCTGGCGGGCACTATTAAGAAGGCCAACACCACGAAGATCTAAAGTAATGAGAAAAAGTGCAGTAACGACCAGTGTGATTAAGAGCAGTCGATTACGACTTTCACTGCCCTTACGCATTCTTTAATCGCCTTTAACGACGTGGTTCGGAGATTAAAACCTTCTCTAAGGCTTCAAACTCTTCAATGCATTTACCCGAGCCTTCAACTACTGCATCTAGCGGACGCTCGGCAACATGAATAGGCATTCCAGTTTCTCTGCGCAAACGCTCATCAAGACCCTTTAAAAGTGCGCCGCCGCCAGTTAACACAATTCCACGATCCATAAGATCCGATGCCAACTCTGGGGGAGTTTTATCGAGCGTACTTTTAACTGCGTTCACAATCGCATTAACAGGCTCTTCAATTGCTTTACGAATTTCTGCAGCAGAGACAACAATTGTCTTTGGAAGGCCCGTTGCTAAGTCTCGACCTCTTATTTCAGCATCGTTTTCACCAGCTAATTGACACGCCGATCCAATTGCCATTTTTATCTCTTCAGCGGTTCGCTCGCCCAAAAGTAGTGAGTATTCACGCTTAACCCAGTTAATAATCGATTGATCAAGCTCGTCACCACCAACACGGATTGATAGTGAACAGACAATTCCTCCGAGTGAGATAACCGCAACTTCAGTTGTGCCTCCTCCAATATCAACAACCATATTGCCGGTTGGTTCATGAATGGGAAGACCTGCACCAATTGCCGCAGCCATCGGCTCTTCAATAATATAAACCTTGCGCGCACCGGCTGCATACGCTGCATCTTTTACTGCACGCTGTTCGACACCTGTGATGCCCGAAGGAACACAGACAACGATGCGAGGCTTAGCCAGATAACGGCGACGATGAACTTTTTGAATAAAATAGCGCAACATCCGCTCGGTCGTTTCAAAATCTGCGATTACGCCATCCTTGAGGGGACGAATTGCAACGATGTTACCTGGAGTGCGCCCAATCATCTTTTTGGCCTCCAGACCGACGGCTAAAATTCCGCCTGTATCCTGATTAACCGCGACGACTGAGGGCTCATTGAGAACAATCCCACGTCCACGTACATAAACAAGGGTATTTGCGGTTCCGAGGTCAACGGCCATATCGCGGCCGATAAACGACATCCTATTTTGTGAGCCCATACTTTTGTACTCCTTGATTATTTCTTGGTTACCGGGGGAAGAAAATGTGAATCTCGCGTGCGGCTGATTCTGGTGAATCGGAACCGTGCACAATATTTTGTACCACTTTAGTGCCTTGATCTCGTGCCAGATCTCCGCGAATAGTTCCGGGAGCGGCAAGTGTTGGATCGGTTACTCCAGAAAGAGAACGAAAACCTTCGATGACTCGATTACCTGATGCAACGATCGCAACGATTGGACCTGACATCATGAACTCAATTAGAGCTTCATAAAAACCTTTACCACTGTGTTCGGCGTAATGTTGTTCTAGCAATGTGCGATCAGCATTCAACATGCGAATCGCATCGATGGCATAGCCTTTTCCTTCAATACGAGAAATAACCTCGCCTACTAATCCACGCTGCACTCCATCTGGCTTGACCAGGATCAACGTTTTCTCAGTATTCACGTGGGTAGTCTAATCGTCCTTTGCCTTGGCCTGTGCCATGAGATGGGCCTGAGTGGCCTCGCCCTTTCTGCCTATGACGATGGCTGCTACCCAAAGCCCAGCAAAACCCAACCCCATGAAGAAAAAAGAAGGGACAAAGAAGGAAAAAGCAATCATAAAAATCTGAAGGAGAGAACCCACATAGAAACCGGAAGGCCGTTTGAGAAGGCCGGCACATAAAATAAGTAAGAGTGAGATTATTGAGCCATAGATTGTTGCAACCGTTAATCCATCTTTAATCGCTAAGAGAATTGCAAAACCCAATGTGAGTGATTCCATGACTAGAACGCAGGCACCTAAAACTCTCATTGGGCAAACTTCTTTCGTAAGTAACTTCGCGCTTCGCCGACAGTGACGACGGAACCTGTCACGATGATGCCAACAGTCTCTTCACTCAATGGACTGTGTGCATTAGTGATTGCGCGATCTAATGCGCTTTTTAAATTAGTAACTTCAAAAACACGATCTGTACCAAATATTGTTGAGGCAACTTTCTCTAACTCTTTCGATGACATCGCACGCTCCGAAGAGCTTTGTGTAACGATTACATGATCTACAACGGGTTCTAACTCCATCAAAATTCCAACTGCATCTTTATCCGCAAAAACGCCAACAACAGCCACAATTTCATCAAAGTTAAACTCATTAGTCAACGTCTCGGTCAATGCTTTTGCGCCGTGCGGATTATGGGCGGCATCTAAAATAATGGTTGGATCTCGATGGACAATTTCGCAGCGGCCAGGGGATGTAACTGCGGCAAATCCGGCACGCACTGCCTCAATATCTAGTGGTTGGTCCCCAAAAAACGCCTCCACTGCAACAAGGGCCGCAGCCGCGTTAGCGCCTTGATGTTTTCCATGTAAAGGCAAGAAGATATCTGGATAGGTATCGTGCAATCCCACGATTGTGATTAATTGACCACCTACGGCGACTGAGCGAGAAGCAACTGAAAATTCGATGCCTTCGCGCACAACATCGGCACCAACTTCGGCCGCCTTTCGGATTAATTCTTTAGCCGCTTCAGGCTCTTGTTGTGCCAAAACTATAAAACCACCCTCTTTTATAATTCCCGCTTTTGTCGCTGCGATGTCATGAAGTGTGTAACCCAAATACTCCATATGATCAAAGCCAATAGGTAGGATGACCGAGACGTCGGCATGGATAACATTCGTGGCGTCCCATTCCCCGCCCATACCTACTTCAATGACAGCAACGTCCACTGGATGTTCGGCAAAGGCTGCAAAACCAAGGGCGGTTACGGCTTCAAAAAACGAAATTGGGTGTTCAAACTTTGAATCAATTAAGTCAAAGTAGGCGGCAATATCGTTGTAGGCAAAGATTAAATCTTTAGCTGCGATTGGTTGACCGTTAATGGCAATTCGTTCGCGGAAGGTCTCAAGGTGAGGGCTGGTGAAGCGACCAGTCCGCAGACCGTGAGCAAATAATAGTGAGTCGATCATCCGTGATGTCGTGGTCTTCCCGTTGGTACCACCGACGTGAATCGTTGGATACGTCAACTGAGGCGAACCCAAAATATCGACTAAAGCCGCGATTCGCAGGGTCGAAGGTGCGATGCGCGTTTCCGGCCAGCGGGCAAGTAAAGCCGTTTCGATTGCATCTAAGCGTTCTTGATCGTCCGCTGAGATATTCATGTGCGCGTCAAATTATCTAATTGCGCATTAATGCGGTCAATTTCTGCGCTTGTCTTAGACAAACGTTCACGAATTTCAATAACCACGGCTTCAGGTGCATTCGCAATAAATCCTGCATTGCTAAGCTTTATTTCCGCGGTTTGCTTATCTTTTTTCGCCGAGCTTAAATCCTTTTCAAGTCGAGCACGCTCGGCAATCACATCAATCGAGTGTGTTAAATCAAACTCTACTTTTACATGTGCAATTTCGCAGTGCGCACTCGGCGTAATTTCACCAAGCTCGAGGCGTAAAACAAATGCCATTGCGCCGGCATATTCATGAATATAATCTGGTGCGATAAAGCGTGCAGGAATTTTCTGCGAGGTTTTAATCCCTTGGTCATTTCGAAACCTGCGTACTTGCGTAATAATCTCTTGAAGTTCAGTAACTAATTTTTCAGCTTTCTTATCTATGTGCTCGGTATTTGAAACTGGCCAATCTGCGATAACCAAACTTTCATTCTCGGTTAGCGCAGTCCACATAGTTTCAGTAATAAAGGGCATCACTGGATGTAATAAACGAAACAGCTGGTCTAAAACAAAGCCTAAAACGCGCTTCGTATCGGTGGAGTTGCCTGACGCCAAACTTTCTTTTGAAAGTTCAAGATACCAATCACACAGGTCATCCCAGGCGAAGTGATACATGAGCTCGCATGCTCGAGCGAACTCGAATGACTCAAGCAGTACATCGACCTCAGAAATGAGTTGTGAGAGTCGACTCAGAATCCATCTATCAATTGCGTTGAGCGAATCTCGGGCGGGAAGATCGCTTTTCGTAGTCGCGCCGTTCATCATTGCAAATCGAGTGGCATTCCATAGTTTGGTTGCGAAGTTACGAGATCCGCCGATCCAATCTTGGGCTAGCGCTTGATCTTTACCTGGGTTTGCCCCACGCGCCAAAGTAAAGCGCAACGCATCGGCGCCGTACGTATCCATGAACTCAATGGGATCAACGGTGTTGCCCTTGGATTTGGACATCTTTTTGCCGTGTTGGTCGCGAACCAGGCCGTGCAGTGCAATTGTGTGAAATGGCTGCACCCCATCCATTGCAAATAAGCCAAACATCATCATGCGCGCAACCCAGAAGAACAAAATGTCATACCCGGTTACTAATACCGATGTCGGATAAAACTTCTTTAAATCATCGCTTTGAACCGGCCAACCTAAGGTTGAAAATGGCCAAAGGGCAGAAGAAAACCACGTATCCAAAACATCGGGATCTTGAATAAAGCCCTCGGGTGCACTTTCGCCCGGACCTACAACTACAACTTCATCGTTTGGTCCATACCAAACTGGAATGCGATGCCCCCACCACAATTGGCGGGAGATGCACCAGTCATGCATCGTGTCAATCCAGTCAAAATAGCGCGGTGCTAACTCTTGCGGCTCTATTCTTACGCGCCCATCTCTCACCGCGTCCCCTGCCGCCTTTGCAAGAGGTGCCACCTTTACAAACCATTGCTTAGATAATCGTGGCTCGATCGTAGTTTCACAGCGCGAACAGTGGCCCACGGCGTGAATATACGGACGCTTTTCATCCATTATTCGGCCTTCGGCGCGCAATGCCTCGACGACAGCCGTGCGGGCAACAAAGCGATCCATCCCATCAAAGCGAGTATCAGAGCCCTCCATAACGCCATGCTCATTCATAATTACGACAAATGGAATGTTATGGCGCACTGCCATCTCGAAGTCATTTGGATCATGAGCAGCGGTAACTTTAACTGCGCCAGTTCCAAATTCTGGATCAACTAATTCGTCGGCAATAATTGGAATATATCGATTTGCAAGTGGAAGCAAAACTAATTTTCCAACTAAATCTTTATAACGAACATCATCAGGATGAACTGCTACGGCGCCATCACCAAGCATAGTTTCGGCACGAGTTGTAGCAACAGTGATTTGCACGTCACCATCTCCGTATCGAACCTGGACAAATTCCCCTGCATCATCTTGGTGATCCACTTCGATA
Source organism: Actinomycetes bacterium (assembly GCA_043745325.1). Taxonomy (GTDB): domain Bacteria; phylum Actinomycetota; class Actinomycetes; order Nanopelagicales; family Nanopelagicaceae; genus Planktophila. Next base: position 2,453 of record JAYTTL010000070.1, on the reverse strand, counting down.
TCAGACAAAGCTGTTAAACATCGCGGACACCAGTTAATGATGCGTTCGGCGCGATAGATAAGCCCTTGATCAAAAAGTTTCTTAAAAATAGTCAACACGGCAGTTGAGAGGCCAGCATCCATGGTGAACGCCTCGCGTGACCAATCAACACTATCGCCCAATCGGCGCATCTGATCTAAAATCGCGCCACCAGACTCTGACTTCCACTCCCACACTTTTTTAATAAAAGCTTCGCGACCCATATCGTGTCTTGTCAGACCATCGACCGCCAACTGTTTTTCAACGACGTTTTGTGTTGCAATTCCAGCGTGATCCATTCCCGGCAACCACAGCGCTTCAAAACCTTTCATGCGCTTCATACGCACCAGCGTGTCTTGCAAGGTGTGGTCTAGTGCATGGCCAATATGTAATGAGCCAGTGACATTGGGCGGCGGAATAACGATAGTGAAGGCCGGCTTCGTAGATGATGCATTCGCCTTGAAATATCCGGCAGCAACCCATTTTTTATAAAGTGGCGCTTCAATATCTGCGGGTGAAAAGTTGGGTGTGAGTTCGCCGGACATAAGGTGCAGTCTAGATTATGCGCTCTTCTCTTCTTGACCCTTTGAGAGCCTCGAGCGCTTTGGAATATCGCCCGTATGCAGGATGAACTCTGGCTCGGCGCCGTTTTCGATGCAATCTTTAGTAATCAAGACCTTTGATATTTCACTACGGCTCGGTACGTCATACATCACAGTCAGAAGTGCTGACTCCAGAATCGCACGAAGGCCTCGAGCACCGGTTCCACGGATTAACGCCAAATCAGCAATCGCATCAAGGGCATCCGTTGAAAACTCAAGTTCGACGTTATCTAATTCAAAAAGACGCTGGTACTGCTTCACGAGTGCATTCTTTGGTTCGGTAAGAATCTGCATTAGCGCTGACTTATCCAAGTTCTCAACACTTGTCAGGATGGGAAGTCTTCCAATGAACTCAGGAATCATTCCAAATTTCAATAAATCTTCGGGCATGACATCGGCAAAGATATCCTTACGATTTTTATCTGAAGGGTTTTGTAGCGTCGCGTGAAAGCCGACGCCGGCTTTACCGCTACGAGATTCAATAATCTTTTCTAGCCCAGAGAAAGCTCCACCGACAATGAACAAGACATTAGTCGTATCGATTTGAATGAACTCTTGGTGAGGATGTTTACGCCCACCTTGCGGCGGCACGGATGCAATAGTGCCTTCGAGTATTTTAAGAAGTGCTTGCTGAACGCCTTCACCTGAAACATCTCGGGTAATAGATGGGTTTTCAGATTTACGTGCAACTTTGTCAATCTCATCAATATAGATAATTCCGGTTTCGGCTTTTTTAACATCATAATCTGCGGCCTGTAAAAGTTTGAGCAAGATATTTTCGACGTCTTCACCAACGTAGCCCGCCTCAGTGAGCGCAGTCGCATCGGCGATCGCGAATGGAACATTGAGCATCCGTGCCAAAGTCTGAGCCATTAATGTCTTGCCGCAACCGGTTGGCCCAAGCAGCAAAATATTCGACTTAGCTAATTCAATGGAGTCATTGTGGTTGCCACCTTGAATACGTTTGTAGTGGTTGTAAACGGCGACCGAAAGTGATTTTTTGGCTCTATTTTGTCCAATGACATATTGATCTAAGAATTCAAATATTTCTTGCGGTTTTGGGAGTTCGGCTAAACCGAGGGACGTTGCCTCGGATAGCTCCTCAACAATTATTTCATTACACAGTTCAATGCACTCGTCACAAATGTATACGCCAGGACCGGCAATAAGTTTTTTGACCTGCTTTTGAGTTTTACCACAGAACGAACACTTAAGCAGGTCGCTAGTTTCGCCAATTCTTGTCATGAGTGAAGTTTAGATACTCACCGCTATGTATGCCGGGGTTTTTACGCTTGCGAATGTTCGCCTTAAGAATAATTAAGTTTTCTTAACCGGCATTTTCATGTCCCTTACACCTGGAACACGTAATACCAGCAAACAAACGATGACATGAAAAACTGAGGCGCCGATAAGAAGCGGCTTTTCTCCGAAGAAACTAACTGCCGGACCTACCAACGCCATTCCGAGAGGCATGAGCCCAGTAGTGCCCATGTAATCAATACTAAAAACGCGACCCTGTAATTCTCGTGGGACCTCACGTTGAATAGCGGAGTTCCAAAAAGCCTCCCATGGTCCAACGGAAAATCCTGCAAAGAGATAGGAGATGACGACAAATTTTTCAGATATTGGGAATGCTAATGAAAGCGGGGCAATAACAAGTAACGACCACACAAGAACTGAAAACTGTCCCTGATGTTTGACTTTAAGTTTTACGCATGCAATTGCTGAAATTATTCCACCCACTGAAAAGGAGACCGCAGAGAGAGCAAAGGCCGTATTACTGCCAAATTCGCGTCGGGTAATCACGGGGAGCAAGACATTCTCAGCTGCAAG